>CAJBIS010000168.1 GCA_903953195.1 uncultured Actinomycetes bacterium | reverse complement strand
GGGTAGCCACCGGCGACTCGACCCGATGGCGGCGTGGTCAGCGGGTGGCCGAGCGGGCCGTCTCGAGCGGAACCAGTTGCACCTGGCCCGTCGGGTCGTCCTCGTCCTCGACGAGTCGCCAGCCGCAGAGCTCGCCGAGACGGTCGCGGCCCTCGTGCGGCCCGATGGCGATGATGTCGTCGCCGGCCTCGAGGACCTCGTAGCCCCTCGGGCGGTACAGGTACCGGTTGTCGCGACGCACCGCCAGCACCTGGAACCCCGGCTCGATGTCGAACTGCAACTCGGACAACCGCCGACCGTCGGCCACGGAGCCGGATGCCACCGGCACCCGGGTGGCGACGACCTCGGTCTGCCCCAGTGCCACGGTGACGATCGGGTGCACCTCGTAGTCGTCGGTGATGAGCCACACCATGGCGCTGGCCTGGTCGCCCAGTTCCTCGGCGGCCGATGCCAGTTGCAGCAGGCCACGCAAGGGGGACGGGTCGACATCGGACTTGGCGGCCCGAAGGACCCACAGCTGCAGGTGGTCCTTCATGCCGTCGAGTCGCTCGGCCAGGTGGTTGACCTCGGCCGCAAGGCCGGCGTCCTGCAGTGCGAGCGCCGAGTAGGCGAGGCCGACGGCCGCCTCGGACACGTTCTTCATCTCGACCAGCACGTCGACGGCCCGGTCCAGGTCGGTGAGTGCGTCGGGCGGCGACACCTCGGGCGGCTGCCACGTGGGCGCAGCGGCCAGCTCGTGCAGCCGCACGATGCCGGCGGGCGAACCCCGCAGGAACAACACGTCGCCGGGCACGAGCACCAGGTCGCCGTCGATCTCCTCGATCATCCACGAGCGGTCACGTCGGATGGCCACGACCCGCATGCCGCACTGGACCGGAATCTCCAGGTCCTTGAGCGGACGGTGCGCCATGTGCGAGCCCTCACGGATCCACACCCGGTGCGACACCTCCTCGGCGTTCGACAGATCGGCGATGAGCTGATCGGGGATGCCGAGCCGGTGGGTGACGAGTCGCGAGATGTCGACCGCGGCGTTGGCGATGCCCTCGATGGCCGAGATGACCTGCAGGACCGAGGCCATCCCCTCGGCCTCGGCCGGCCGGCGGACCGCGAGGATGCAGACGGCACGCATCTCCTGGACCAGATCGTTCATCCGCTCCTCGAGCTGGCCGAGTTCGTCGGCCATCCCGGGGTCGTTGAAGTAGACCGCGGCGTAGGCGAGATCGACCATGATCTCCGAGGCATCCTTGGCCTCGGCGAGCATGGCCCGGAGACTTCGAGGGCGTTCGTCCATCAGGGTGCTCAGGATAGGCGGGGGCGAGCCCGACGCGGCGACCAACGCCGTCGGGTCGAGCGCTCGCCTGCACCGACGGGGCGCCCGACGGTGAGTACCTTGGAGGCATCAACCGCGCCGGTCGCAGCGACGCGACCCACGACGCATTTGAGGTGACGATGTCCCGCAACCCGATCCTGACCGAGCAGGCCTTCGAGCAGTCCGCCGGCGGCACCACCATGCCGTCCGCGGATGCCGCAGCATCCATGACCGCCGGCGCCGCCCGTGCCGCTCTCAGCGCCAACCGCGACGCCCACCTCCAGCACCGTGCCACCGACGGCAAGGTGATGACCATGGGCGGCGTGGCCTCGGCCACCGGCGTGCTGTTCGCCGTGCTGCTGTTCACGGCGTTCTTCGGCTGGCAGAGCGTGATCGTGACGCCTTCACCCTTCGAAGGTCAACCGCCTCTTGGCGCTCAGTACAGCCAGCCCGCCCTGCTGTTCATCTCGATGTTCGCGGCGCTCGGCTTCGCCATCTTCACGTCGATCAAGCCGCAGCGGGCCCGGATCACCGCCCCGCTGTACGCCGCCTGCGAGGGCTATCTGCTCGGTGCCATCTCCGCACACTTCGGAGCGCTGTACGGCGGCATCGTCGCTCAGGCCGTGCTCGCCACGTTCGGCGTGTTCCTGGTGATGCTCGCCCTCTACGGCCTGCGGGTGCTGCGAGCCACACCGAAGTTCGTCAAGGGCGT
>CAJBIS010000167.1 GCA_903953195.1 uncultured Actinomycetes bacterium | reverse complement strand
GCAACCGCCGGTGATGATCCTGACGACGTCGGCGTTCACGACAGCGCAGACGACGGTGCAGACGACGACGGAGCAGACGACGGCGGTGTCGACGACGCGACGGATGACGTGGCCGTGGCCGCAGCGACCGACGAGCTTCCCGAGGACGCGACCCGTGAGGAGATCGTCCTCGATGCCCGGCTGCTCGAGAGCGGCCGGTTCGGGGACGGTGCCGCGTCCGACGGCAGCGATGACGACGATGACAGCGATGACGCCGACGCTGACGGCGCGCCGAAGCTGGCGGCTGTTGCGACCGTCCACGACCTGTTCGAGCGTGTGCGCGACGAGCCGCCCGAGGGCGGGTCCGGAGATGACGAGCCGCCCGAGGGCGGGTCCGGAGATGACGAGTCGCCCGAGGGCTGGTCCGATCATGACGAGTCGCCTGAGGGTGGGTCCGATGATGACGAGTCGGCTGGCGTCGGTGATGCGGATGCCGAGCCGTCGTTGCTGGATCGACGCGACGCGCTGCTCGAGCCGATCGAGCGGGCACTGGCCCGCACGCTCAAGCGCGCGGTGTCCGACGAGCAGAACGAACTCCTCGACGGCATCCGCCGTGTTCGGCGTGGCACGCCGTCGCTCGACGAACTCCTGCCGGTCGGACCGGACGTCGAGCGGTACCTGGATCAACTGCGCGGCGACCTCGATGCCGCGTCGGCGGCCGGCCGCGAGTTCTGGACCTCCGAGTCCGACGACGCGGTGTCGGATCCGGCCGCGGTCGGGTCCTCGGCGCCGAGCGAGCGCACCGAACGGGTGGTCCGCGACCTGCTGGCGCATCGGCGGGCCCATCTCGAGCGGGTGCTGAACGAGGCGGCGGCCGATGGTCTGGACGCCCAGGAGCTGCTGAGTCGGGTCCGGGGTGCCTATCGCGAGTGGCGGTCGACCCGCATCGCGGAGGCCGCCGGCGATCTGGCCACGTCCGGGTTCGTCGACGGCATGGCGCACGTGGCACCGGCCGGGACGAGTTGGTGCTGGGTGGTCGATCACGGCGGCCTGCCGTGCTCCGACGCCGAGGACAACGCGCTCGCCGGAGCGGTGACGGTCGGTGAGGCGTTCCCCACCGGCGACACGCTTCCGCCGGCGCACTCGGGATGCCGATGCATCCTTGCGCCGTCACCTCGGTAACCTCGCCGACGTGCGCTACCCGAGCGACCAGCCGGATCCTCCGGAACGCCGGTCCCGGCCTCCCCGGCCTCCTCGACCCAATCGCAGCCGGATCATCCTCGCGGTCGGTCTGGTCGGCATCGTGGTCGGCCTGCTGTCGCTGCGCGCGATCGCCACGTTCTGGACCGATTTCCTGTGGTTCGACGCGCTCGACCTCGGCGCCGTGTGGCGCAAGCTGCTCTCGGCGAAGGTGACGTTGGGCGCGGGCGCGACGCTCGTGTTCTTCCTGATCCTCTGGATCAACCTGGTCATCGCGGACCGAATCGCCCCGCAGTTCCTCCCCGTCACCGGCGAGGACGACGAGGTGCTGATCCGGTATCGGGAACTGGTCTCGGGCCGTCAACGGGTGGTCGAGGTCCTGCTCGCGCTCGCGGTCGCGATCATCCCCGGGATCAGCGCGTCGGCGCAGTGGAGTCAGTGGTTGCTGTTCCGATTCGGCGGCTCGTTCGAGCAGACCGACCCGCAGTTCGGCGTCGACCTGGGCTTCTACATGTTCAAGCTGCCGTTCCTGACGCAGGTGGTCGACTGGCTGTTCGGTTTCCTGCTGGTCACGGCGGTCATCGTCGCCGTCATCCACTACCTGAACGGCGCCATCCGGATGCAGTCGATGGGGGAGCGGGTCACGCCGAACGCGAAGGCGCAGCTCTCACTCATCCTCGCCGCCGCGGCGCTCGTCAAGGCGGCCGACTACTACCTGCAGCGATTCGAGCTCCTGACCGCACAGGGCCAGTCCTTCGACGGTGCGGGCTACACCGATGTGAACGCCCGGCTCCCCGCCATCCAGATGTTGATGCTGGTGTCGCTGTTCGTCGCGGTCCTGCTGATCGTCAACATCTGGCGCCGCGGCTGGATCGTGCCGTCGATCGTGGTGGCGCTGTGGCTCGTCGTCGCCGTGGTGGCGGGCAGCGTCTACCCGTCGTTCGTCCAGCGCTTCCAGGTGTCCCCGGCGGAGCTCGCCAAGGAGCGATCGTTCATCGAGCGCAACATCGCGGCGACTCGGGCGGCGACCGGTCTCGGCGATGTGCAGGAGACCAACTTCCTCTACAGCAGTGATCTGACGGCGGCGAAGGTCGCCGGTCAGCAGTCGAACCTGGACAACGCTCGCCTGCTGGACCCGAGCGTCATCCGTCCGACGATCCAGGACCTCGAGTTCGGCCGCGAGTACTACGCGTTCCGCGACGTCGACGTGGATCGGTACGTGGTCCAGCGAGGGGAAGCGCCGCCGAGTCGTGAACCGGTGATCGTCTCGACGCGCGAACTCAACAGTCAGGGCATCTCGGCGCCCTCGTGGGAGAAGCTGCACCTGGTGTTCACGCACGGGTACGCCGCTGCGGTCGCGCCGTCGAACAAGGTGGACGGCCGCGGTGAACCCGAGTTCCTGGTGTCCGACATCCCCGCCGTCTACAACGGGCTCCCGCCGCTGGATCGGCCGCAGCTGTACCACGGCGAGGAGATGGAGGGCTACGCGATCGTCCGGACGACCCAGACCGAACTCAGTGCCGATCAGGTGACCTCGACCTACGAGGGCACGGCCGGCGTCGGCATCGGCAGCGTGCCGCGCAAGGCGGCCTTCGCGCTGCGCTTCGGCGAGATCGAACCCCTCATCTCGGACAGCCTGACGGATGAGTCCAAGGTGATCTTCAATCGCGACATCCGTGACCGGGTGCGGACGGTGGCGCCGTTCCTGACGCTCGACGAGGACCCGTACGCCGTGCTCGTCGACGGTCGGATCAAGTACGTGATCGACGGCTACACGGCGTCGAACTCCTACCCGTACGCCGAGGCGCTCGACGCCGCAGCCGTCACGGCGACGCAGCGGGGGTCGTTCAACTACATCCGCAACAGCGTCAAGGCGGTCGTCGACGCCTACGACGGCACGCTGACCCTCTACCTGTCCGACGTCCTCTACGGCGGACAGCAGGATCCGGTGATCCGGGCCTACGCCAAGGCGTTCCCCGGGCTGTTCACCTCGGACATCCCCGAATCCCTCCGGGCCCACTTCCGCTATCCGGAGCTGCTCTTCAAGACCCAGACCGCCGTCTGGGGCCGCTACCACCAGAGTGATCCGGCCTCGTTCTTCAACAACTCGGACCGGTGGGACATCGCCCAGCAGCCGCCGAACACGTCGGGCGGCACGGGGGTCGACAGCGTGGATCCGACGCAGCCGGTCGCCCAGCTCGACCGGATCGAGCCGTACTACCAGATGATGCAGTTGGAGCCCGGACAGGATCCGCAGTTCGTGCTGACCCGCCCGTTCGTGCTCGCCTCGAGTGACGACAGCGCCCGCAACCTGACGGCGGTCATGGTCGCCGGGAACGACCCGGCGAACTACGGGAAGCTGACCCAGGTCGTGATGGCCCAACGTGGGGCCGATGGCTCGATCGAGCCCAACACCAAGGTCGACGGGCCGCTGCGGGCCAACCAGAAGATGGTCACGTACCAGCCGGTCTCGGAGTACCAGTCCCTGGTCGGGCGGAGCGGTTCGAGAGTCCAGTTCGGCAACCTGCTCACCCTCCCGTTTCAGGACTCCCTGTTGTATCTGCGTCCCGTGTACGCCAAGGAGGAACAGAGTGGCCGGTACGCACTGAAGAAGGTCGTGGTGGCCTCCGGCGACACCGTGGGGTTCGGCGACACGGTCGAGGCCGCGGTGGCTGACCTGTTGGATCAGGACCCGGATCGGGCCTCCGGCGGGAGCGCGCCCGCACCGACCACGACGGTGCCGTCCGACGGATCCGCGCCGCCGTCGACGACACCGTCGACCCCGAGCGAACTGCTCGCCGCTGCTGACGCGAAGTTCACCGATGCCGAGGAGCGGCTCCGCAACGGTGACCTGGGTGGCTACGAGCAGTCGGTCGAGGCGGCTCGCGACCTGGTCCGACAGGCGGGCGAACTCCTGAACGCGTCCGCACCGGAACCGGCCCCGTCGGGCGGCTGACGCGCCACCAGCGCGGCGTCAGGGGTGAGTACCATGTCGGCCGTGCCCTCCCTCGCCGCACTGCTGCTGCGGCCGTCCGTGCTGCTCGGCGCCCTCGGGATCCTCGATCCGGAACAGCTGATCTCTCGCGGCGGCTACCTGCTCATCTTCGCCATCGTGTTCGCCGAGTCCGGCCTGCTGATCGGCTTCTTCCTGCCCGGTGACTCGTTGCTGTTCACCGCCGGCATGTTCGCCGGTGGTGCGTTCGCCGCGAAGCTGCCGAACGTCGACTTCAACATCTGGGTGCTGGTCATCGGCATCGTCGTGGCGGCGATCGTCGGCGACCAGGTGGGGTACTCGTTCGGTCACCGCGCCGGCCCGGCCATCTTCAGGCGACCCGATTCACGGTTGTTCAAGCACGAGCACGTGGAGAAGGCGCAGACCTTCTTCGATCGGCACGGCCCGAAGGCGATCGTGCTCGCCCGATTCGTCCCCGTGGTCCGGACCTTCTGCCCGGTCGTCGCCGGTGTCGGCCGCATGGACCGTGCGACCTTCACCCGGTTCAACGTGATCGGCGGCATCGTGTGGGGCGCCGGTGTGACGCTCCTCGGGTACTTCCTGGGCGGTTTCGACGTCGTGAAGGACAACTTCGAGATCGCCATCCTGCTGGTGGTGGTCGTCTCGGCGCTGCCGATCGCGATCGAAGTGGTCCGCTCCCGGCGGAATCGTGGTTCGGCCGAGGCCGAGCCCGCCGGCACCGATCAGCCCTCCTGACCGCTGCTGCGCCGGGCCCCGACGGGTGCCCACGGTCCGCCGGTGGTCCGCCGGTGGGGCAGGTTTGACGGGGACGTCCGTTCGGGAGTGAACTTCACCCGCACACAACGAGGGCGCTGAGCAGTTCGCGCCCCAGCTGGCGCGTGTCGCGCCGACGATCCGAGGGAATCCGATGTCGCAG
>CAJBIS010000166.1 GCA_903953195.1 uncultured Actinomycetes bacterium | reverse complement strand
TGGTCGAGGCAGGGGTGCGTCGCCGAGTGGCTGGCGATGGCCACGCCACCATGGTGCAGTTCCCGAACCTCATCGGCGGGGAGGTGCGCGTTCGGCTCGGCCGGTCGGCTCGCCGAGTTGCGCAGCTCGCTGATCGCCCGCCGTCGTTCGTGGTCGGGCACCCGCTTGAGCTCGCGGACCAGTTGCACGCCCGAGGCGTCGACGACCGAGGTGCGTCCACCGGCATCGGAGAGCTGCTCGACCTCGTCCCACCAGAACGGCTCGGATCCGTCGATCAGGTCGGTGATCACGAAGAGCGCGGCCGGGACACCGAGTCGCTGGAGCACCGGCAGGCCGCGCTCGTAGACGCTGCGCCGGCCGTCGTCGAAGGTGATGAAGAACGAGGGCTCGTCGGGAGCCCGGCCGAACAGGACCATCTGTTCGAAGGTCGCCAGGTCGAGTGGCTTGCGTGACGCCAGCAGCCAGCGCAGATGCTGTTCGAAGCTGTCGGGGTCCTCGACGCCGTGATACGCGCAGACCACCGTCTGGTTGCGCGTCAGCGTCGCCGCCGCCGTGCTCACCGCTCGGTTGTCGACCAGGCGTTCAGCGCCCATCGTCACGTGCCCCCATCGTGGTCCGAACCGGTCTCGTTGACCACGACTCACTGTAGCCTTCACCTCGTGGGGCACGGTCAGTGGAGCACGGGGCGATGAGCGACGATTCGTCGGCCGGCGCGTCCGGGCTCGCGGCGCTGCGGGGCGCGTCGCCCCGCGACGCGGCCACGATGGTCTGGCGCAAGTTCGTGCACCGACGGGTCGAGATGGGCCGGTACGGCGTCCCGACCGCCGAGAGCGACGGACCGGTCGAACCCTGCGAACTGACGCTCGACGTGTGGGGTCCGGACCGCTTCGACGAGATCGTCGGCACGAACCCGCATCTCGATGCGGACGACGTGCGCGACTTCCGCGCCCAGCGGTCACAGGTCATCGTCGTGCTCGACGGTGACCGTGTCGCCGCGAGTTCGTGGATGACGGGTGGCCGGGTGTTCGTCCATGAACTCCAGCGTCACCTGGAGGTGCCCGAGGGCGAGCACTTCAGCTGCCGGACTTACGTCGATCCGGACTACCGGGGCCTGTCGCTCATGCGCCACATGATCCACACGTACTCGCAGCGTCAGCCGACGGGCGATGAGGTGTGGGGGCTGGTCTACGACTGGAACGTGGCATCGGTGCGTTCGCTGGAACGCATCGGGTGGCGACGATCGGGCGACTACTGGACCACGTGGTGGTTCGGCCGACAGCAGGGCGGCGAGCGGCGGTATCCGGCGCGCCCTGCGACGACGATCTGACACCCATGCCGAGTCCGTCGCCCGCAGGGCGTTGTGTGCTGCTCGCCGAGGAGGTCTGGGGGACCACGCTGCACGCCATGCGGTCGGTCGCGGCGGTCGGCGGCCAGGCGCTGGTGGTCACCGCCGGTGAGGGCGCCGAGATCTACCGCCGCAGCCGGTCCTGCGCCGGAGCGCTCGACGTGACCGTCGACGATCCGGTGGCGTTCTGCGGCGAGGTGCGGCGCTGGGTCGATGCTCAGTGGCCCGGCGACGACCCGGTCGCCGTCATCCCACTCAGCGACCGGCTCGTCGAGTGGTTGCTGCTCGGAGGCGGCGAGCTCTCGGACCGGTTTCACCTGGGTGTCCCGCCGCAGGCGGTCGCCGAGGAGTTGCTCGACAAGGCCCGGCAGTTCCGTGTCGCCGAGCGGGCCGACGTGGCACCCCCGCCGTGGGTCGAGGTGCGCACCGATGCCGATGTCGACGCCATCGCCGGCCTCCGAGCACCGTTGGCGATCCGACCAACCGGCTGGGATGCTGCCGGCGAGGACTACTTCAAGCTCATCGTCGCTCCGGACCGGACGTCGGCCGAGGCGACGGTCCGTGACTGTCTCGCTCGTGGTGCGGCGTTGATCGTGCAGGAGTTCGTCGACGCGCCGGCGGACGCGGTCGAGTTCGCGATGGTGTGGCGGAGTCGCACCTCGGACCGACTCGATGTGTGCACCGGTCGCAAACGGGCGCAGTCCGG
>CAJBIS010000165.1 GCA_903953195.1 uncultured Actinomycetes bacterium | reverse complement strand
GTCACGTCCGCGTCGAGCCCGACACGGACTGACGGTCACGACTCGTGCGCCGGACGCACTGCGACGACTCGTGCGCCGGGCGCAGCGCTACGACTCGTGCGCCGGACGCACGGTGTGCTCGGTGCTGCGGACGCCGGCGCGATCGAGGATGGTGCGGGCGACCACCCGGGCCATCGCCTCGAGGTCGCCGTCGCTCTGGACCCCGTGGACGAGCCGACCGCAGTCGGGGTGTGCGATCGCCGTTCGGCCGTGCCGTTCGCACACGTCGAGCAGCATTCCGACCTCGAGCCCGTAGTCGGCCTCGAACGGGAGGCTCATCAGCAGCGAGCGTGACGCGGCGATCTGGCCCGACAGCGGCTCGGTGATGTCGGCGACCTCGGGGAACAGCAGGGACAGCATCGGGCGTGCCGTGAACTGCGAGACGCGACCGAATCGGCGGTGGCCCTCTCCGTCGAGTCGGCGGATGTCGGCCTTGGAGAACACGGTGCCCGGTTCGTCGAGGGGCGCGGCCAGACGGGGGAGCAGGTCGTCGAACACGGTCAGGTCACCGTCGAGGAACGCGACGGTGGTCCCGGTGGTGAGCGGGAGTGCGCGCCACAGCGCGTCGCCCTTGCCGACGGACGGCCCGAGTTCCGGGGCGAGCGCGTCGGAGTCGGCGACGTCGGCACCTGCGGCTCGGGCGAGCGCGGCGGTGTCGTCGCGTGAGGCGCTGTCGACGACGATCACCTGGTCGGCGCCGGCGTCGAACGCGTGTCGCACGACGCCGGCGACGGTCTCGGCCTCGTTGCGGGCGGGGATCAGGACGCTGAGAGTCACGACCACAGATTGCACGGAATCCTGCGCCGAGGTGGGGAGTTGTAGTGTTCCCAGCCGGAATCGCACCACGTTGGAGCTCGACCATGATCACGATCCGAATCCCCACCACACTCCGGACGCTCACCGCCGGTGAGTCCGAGGTCCAGGTGGAGGGCGCCACGGTGGCCGAGGCCCTCGCCAATCTCGAGGCCGCACACCCCGGGTTCCGGGAGCGGCTGTTCGACGACGAGGGCGCGCTGCGGCGGTTCGTCAACGTGTTCGTGGCCGACGACGACGTTCGCTACCTCGACGGTGTCGACACGGCGGTGGCCGAGGGCGGCGAGATCTCGATCATCCCGGCGGTCGCGGGCGGTTAGCACTCGGCTCCGTGGAGTGCTAAAACACTTGGCACTCATCGTGTGAGAGTGCCAAATCCGCACGGATCCGACCCCACGGAGGACCCCCATGGCCAAGAGCATCCAGTTCGACGACGAAGCCCGCCGCAAGCTCGAAGCGGGCATGAACCAGCTGGCCGACGCCGTGCGCGTCACGCTGGGCCCCAAGGGTCGGAACGTGGTGCTCGCCAAGAAGTGGGGCGCGCCGACCATCACCAACGACGGTGTCTCGATCGCCAAGGAGATCGAGCTCGACGACCCGTACGAGAACATCGGTGCGGCCCTGGTGAAGGAGGTCGCGAAGAAGACCGACGACGTCGCCGGTGACGGCACCACGACCGCAACGGTGCTGGCCTGGTCGATGGTGCGTGAGGGCCTGCGCAACCTGGCCGCCGGTGCCAACCCGATGGGCATCAAGCGGGGCATCGAAGCCGCCGTCGCCGTCGGTGTCGACCGCATCCACGAGCTGGCCGTCGAGGTCGACTCGAAGGACCAGATCGCCCAGGTCGCCTCGATCTCGGCCGCGGACCCCGAGATCGGCGCCGCCATCTCCGAGGCGATCGACAAGGTCGGCAAGGACGGCGTCGTCACCGTCGAGGAGTCCAACACCTTCGGCATCGAACTCGCCTTCACCGAGGGCATGCGGTTCGACAAGGGCTACATCTCGCCCTACATGGTCACCGACACCGACCGCATGGAGGCGTCGCTCGACAATCCGTACCTGCTGTTCGTGTCGTCGAAGATCACCAACGTCCGTGACCTCGTGCCCGTGCTCGAGAAGGTCATGCAGAGCGGTCGGCCGCTCGTCATCATCGCCGAGGACCTCGAGGGCGAGGCGCTCGCCACGCTCGTGGTCAACAAGATCCGCGGCACGTTCACGTCGGTCGGCGTGAAGGCCCCCGGCTTCGGCGAGCGACGCAAGGCGATGCTGCAGGACATGGCCATCCTCACCGGCGGTCAGGTCATCTCCGAGGAGATCGGCCTCAAGCTCGACGGCGTCGACCTCACCATGCTCGGCTCCGCCGACAAGGTGGTCGTCACCAAGGACGAGACGACGATCGTGTCCGGCGGCGGTGCCAAGGAGGACATCGACGCCCGGGTCGCGCAGATCAAGGCCGAGATCGACAACACCGACTCCGACTACGACCGCGAGAAGCTCCAGGAGCGTCTCGCCAAGCTGTCCGGCGGTGTCGCCGTACTGAAGGTCGGTGCGGCCACCGAGGTGGAGCTCAAGGAGAAGAAGCACCGCATCGAGGACGCGGTGTCCACGACCAAGGCCGCCATCGAGGAGGGCGTCGTCGCCGGTGGTGGCGTCACCCTGCTCCGTGCCCAGGCGGCGATCGACGAGCTCATCGGCAGCCTGAGCGGTGACGAGGCGACCGGCGCCCGGATCATCTCGCGGGCGGTCGAGGGGCCGATCAAGCAGATCGCCGAGAACGCCGGCCTCGAGGGTGGCGTCGTCGTCGACAAGGTGCGCTCGCTGACCGGACCCGCTGACGGCCTCAACGCCGCGACCGGCGACTACGAGGACCTGGTCGCCGCCGGCATCATCGACGCCGCGAAGGTGACCCGGTCGGCGTTGCAGAACGCGGCGTCGATCGCGGCGCTGTTCCTGACGACCGAGGCCGTCGTGACGGACGCACCCGAGGCCGGCGGTGCCGCCATGCCGGGTGGCATGGGCGACATGGACTTCTGACGCTGAGCGCCGGCGACCTCGCCGTCTCGCTGGCGGCGCTGGTCGTCGGGTTCGGTGCGGGGGTCCTCTCCGCACTGCTCGGCGTCGGCGGGGCCGTCATCACCACACCGGCCGTCCGGGCGCTCGGCGCGACCCCGATCGACGCGGTCGGATCGACCGTCCCGGCCATCCTGCCGGGCGCCATCGCAGGCACGCTCCGCTACGCCCGTGAGGGCCTCGTCGACTGGCGGGCCGCGCTCGGTCTGGGCCTCAGCGGCGCCGTGTTCGCCATCGGAGGCGCGTTGTGCACCACGCTCGTCGACGCCCGCCTGCTCATGGTGGCGACCGCAGTGCTCATGGTGTGGTCCGGCGTCACGGTGGTCCGCGGTGCGACGCGTGCCCCGTCTCCGGCCGAGCCGATCGCCGACGGCTCGCCGGACGGGCCACTCGACGGGGTGCTCGACGGGATCGAGGCGAGTGAGACCGACCGGGCCTTCGTTGAGCGGCCGGCGTCCGGGGCCACACGCCCGCCGCACCATCACCTGGGGCTGTTGGGTGCGCTCGGCGCGATCTCGGGCTTCGTCGCCGGACTGCTCGGCGTCGGTGGCGGCATCGTGATGGTGCCGATGCTGACCGGGCCGTTGCGGGCGCCGATGAAGACGGCGGTGGCCTCGAGCCTGGTCGCGGTTGCGATCTTCTCGATCCCCGCGTTGATCACGCACGCCGCGCTCGGCAACATCGACTGGCGCTACGCGCTGCCGCTCATGATCGGTGTGGTACCAGGCGCCCGGGTGGGTTCACGCATCACCGTCGGCTCGACCGACCGAACGATCCGACTGCTGTTCGGCTCGCTCATCCTGGTGCTCGCCGTCGTCTACGGCGGCTCGGAGCTCCGCTCGCTGCTGGGCTGAGGGCACCTCGTACACTCACGCCCATGGGTGGCCGCCGAACCGACCGGGTGCTCGCCGCCCGGCTCGAACACGCCGACGGGGCACCCGACCCCGCCGCCGGTCGTCCGGGTCGCCGCCCTGAGACCGTGCTGGTCGAGGAGCCACTGGAACTGCGTGTCGACGACGTGCTGATGGCGACCACCATGCGGACGCCGGGCCACGACTTCGAGCTCGCCGCAGGATGGTGTCTGTCCGAGGGCCTGCTCGGGACGGCCGACGACCTCACCCGCATCACCGACATCCGCTACTGCGCGACGGGCTCCGCGGTCGACACCGGGTTCAACACGGTGTCGGTCACGACCGCCGGTGGCGCCTCGGGCGGGGGCGTGGACCGGACGCCGCGGCTCGGCACGGTGTCGTCGTCGTGTGGGGTGTGCGGCACCGACTCCGTGGAGGCGCTCGTGGCACGCCTCGAGCCGTTGCCACTCGACACGACGGTGCACGCCGGCGTGCTGGTCGGGGCACCGGACGCCGTGGTCGACCAGCAGGAACTCTTCGCCGCCACCGGCGGCAGCCACGCGGCGGCCGCACTCGACGCCGCCGGGTCGGTGCTCGTCGTGCGCGAGGACATCGGACGGCACAACGCCGCCGACAAGGTGATCGGGCGGCTCCTGCTCGACGGTCGCCTCCCGGTGCCGTCGGCGACGCTGTGGATCTCGGGCCGGGCCAGCTTCGAGATGGTCCAGAAGGCGTGGTCGGCCGGTTTCACGGCGTTGGTCTCGGTGAGCGCTCCGTCGTCGCTGGCGATCGCCACTGCCAAACGCGCCGGGCTGGTGCTCGCCGGGTTCACCCGGTCCGGGCGGACGACGGTGTACTCGGGGCTCGAGCGGGTCGTTGGCTGATCCCGTCGTCCCCCGACCGCTGCGCGGACCGCTCCGCCGGATCGGACTGCACCCGGACCTGTGGGCGGGTCTGTCGCCGAACGGCGTCCGGGAACAGAAGCCTCGGCACTATCGCGACATGTTCCGGATCGCCCGGGAGCACGCCGGGCACCCGAGGCTCGCGTGGGAGCTGCTGACCAAGGGTGTCTGCGACGGTTGCGCGCTCGGCGTCGCCGGGCTCCACGACTGGACCATCGACGGCGTCCACCTGTGCACCACCCGGCTGGAGCTGCTGGCACTCAACACCGCGGGCCCGCTCGACCCCGCCGTCCTCGCCGACGCCTCGGCGCTCGAGGCCCGGTCGGGCGCCGACCTGCGGGCGCTCGGTCGGCTCGCCCACCCGATGCGCCGCCGTCGGGGCGATGCGGGGTTCCATCGGATCACGTGGGACGAGGCGATCGAAGCGGTGAGCGGGGCGATCCGGGACGCGCCCCCGGACCGGATCGCGCTCTACCTGACGTCGCGCGGTCTCACGAACGAGACCTACTACGTCGCGGCCAAGGCGGCCCGAGCCATCGGGACCGCCAACGTCGACTCCGCGGCCCGGGTCTGTCACGCGCCGTCGACGTTGGGGTTGAGGGCGACCATCGGGGTCGCGGCGTCGACGTGTTCGCTGCGCGACGTGATCGAGTCCGACCTGATCGTCCTGTGGGGCACGAATCCGGCGAACAACCAGCCGGTGTTCATGAAGTACCTCGACCAGGCCAAACGCCGGGGCGCGCAGGTGGTCGTGATCAACCCGTTCCTGGAACCCGGACTCGACCGGTACTGGGTGCCGTCGTCGGTGGAGTCGGCGGTGTTCGGCACGCGCATCTGCGATCTGCACGTGCCGGTTCGACCCGGTGGCGACGTGGCGTTCGCGAACGCCGTGCTGCACCACCTCGACGCCACCGGTCGCCTCGACGACGACTTCATCGACGCGCACACCGAGGGGTGGTCGTCGACCATCGCCGCGGTTCGCCGGCACGGGCTCGACGACCTGCTGGCCGATGCCGGCGTGAGCCGGGAGGTGCTCGAGGACTTCTGTGACCGCTACGCAGACGCGGCCGGTGCCGTGCTGGTGTGGTCGATGGGCATCACGCAGCACACCTTCGGCGTCGACGCCGTGCGCGGCATCGTGAACGTGGCTCTCGCCCGCGGCAACGTCGGCCGCAACGGCGCCGGGTTGATGCCGATCCGCGGGCACTCCGGCGTCCAGGGCGGCGCCGAGATGGGGGCGTACGCCACGGCGCTGCCCGGTGGCATCGACGTCACCCCGGCGAACGCCGCAGCGCTCGCCGAGCAGTGGGGGTTCCCGGTGCCCGACACCCCGGGACTCACCGCGCCCGAGATGCTCGACGCCGCCGCGAGCGGCGACCTCGACGTGCTGTGGTCGTCGGGCGGCAACTTCCTCGAGGTCCTGCCCGACCCCGCGGCGGTGCGTGCCGGGCTGGCGCGGGTCCCGACGCGGATCCATCAGGACATCGTGCTCAGCAGCCAGATGCTCGTGCCCGGCGACGACGTGATCCTGCTGCCGGTCGCCACCCGCTACGAACAGGAAGGTGGCGGCACCTCGACGACGACGGAGCGACGGATTGCGTTCTCACCCGAGATCGCGCCGCAGGTCGGTACGGCTCGGAGCGAGTGGCGACTGCTGGCCGAGATCGCCGCAGCCGTGCGTCCCGAACTGACCGCGGCGTTCGACTGGGACGACAACCGGGCGCTGCGCGCCGAGATCGCGCGAGTGGTTCCGATGTACGCCGGGATCGAACATCTCAGCCGCACCGGTGATGCCGTCCAGTGGGGTGGGCGTCA
Source organism: uncultured Actinomycetes bacterium (assembly GCA_903953195.1). Taxonomy (GTDB): domain Bacteria; phylum Actinomycetota; class Acidimicrobiia; order Acidimicrobiales; family Microtrichaceae; genus SXMI01. The sequence goes on along the minus strand of CAJBIS010000165.1, from coordinate 315 downwards.
CCTGTGTTCCGACGGTCGGTTCCCGACGTCGACCGGGCGGGCCCGCTTCTCGCCGCTGGAACCCCCCGAACGGAACCTGCCAGAGGGCCGCTTCCTGGTGACCACCCGACGCGGCAAACAGTTCAACTCGATGGTGTGGTCCGAGACCGATCCGCTCACCGGTGCGGTCCGTGACGCGGTGTATCTGTCCGCCGAGGATGCATCGGCGCTCGGACTCGCGGACGGTGACCCGGTGCTGTTGCGTTCCGACGTGGGCGAGTTCCGGGGTGTGGTGCACCTGAGTCGGCTGCCGCGTCGCAGCCTGCAGGTGCACTG
>CAJBIS010000164.1 GCA_903953195.1 uncultured Actinomycetes bacterium | reverse complement strand
TCGTCTTGCCGGCGCCGTTGAGCCCCATGATGAGCAGGCGCTCACCTCGCCCGACGTCGAACGTGACGTCCCGGAACACCTCGGCGTCGCCGAACCGTTTGGCCAGACCGGCGGCCTCGATCGGGACCCGGTCCGCCTCGGGTGGGTCCGGGAGCCGCACGGCGATCGCCCGACGCTGTTGCGGCCCGGTGACCCGATCGGCCTCCAGTCGGGCCGCTCGGGCGTCGAGGTTCTTGGCCACCCGGGCGCGCTTGGCGGTCTGTCCGCGCATCGAGTCGGCCCGGCGGCTGAGTCGGGTGATCTCGCGGGCCTGGCGTTCGGCGAGGCGACCGAGGCGCTCCTCGTCGGTGGCGCGGGACTGCAGGTAGCTCGAGTAGTTGCCGCGGTACTCGACGAGTTCACCGGTGGCGTCGTCGCCGGTGCGGTCCAGGTGGAGCACCCGGGTGATCGCATCGTCGAGGAGGCCGAGGTCGTGGCTGATCACGACCAGCGCACCCCGGTACGACCGCAGGAAGGCGAGCAGCCAGTCGCGGGCGTCGAGGTCGAGGTGGTTGGTCGGTTCGTCGAGGAGGAGCAGGTCGCTGCCGGCGAAGAGGATGCGGGCGAGTTCGAGACGTCGTCGCTCGCCGCCGGACAGCGCGTCGATCCGCAGGTCGAGCCGATCGTCGGCGACCCCCAGACCGGCGACCAACCGACGGGCCTCGGCCTCGCCGGCGTGTCCGCCGAGGGCGTCGAAGCGCTCCATTGCCTCGGTGAACCGGGCGATGTTGGCGTCGCTCGGATCCTCCTCCATGGCTGCGGTTCGCTTCTCGATGAGCGTCTGCGCCTGATCGAGTCCACGTCCCGAGAGCACGTGGCTCAGACAGTTCGTCTCGGGCGGCACCGAGTCCTGCCGCGGGTCCTGGGACAGGTACCCGGTGGCGTCCGGTCGGCGAACAGAGCCGGCGGCGGGCGGGTTGGCGCCGCCGAGCACCCGGAACAGGGTGGTCTTGCCCGCCCCGTTGCGTCCGACGAGTCCGACCTTGTCGCCGGCGCGCACGTCGAACGACGTGTGCTCGACGATCGTGGTGGTGCCGATCGAGACGGTCAGGTCCCGCACGACGAGCGACATGGGACCTCCGTCCGGACTGCGGCGCCCGCCGAGTCTCCCACGGGATCGCAGCGCGATCCGAAGCGGCCCTCAGCCGGCGGCCGCGGCGTGGAACGTGAGCAGGTGCAGTTCGGCGACACCGTCGAGATCGAGCGCAGAGGTGCGGTAGCCGCCAGCGAGCGCGAACGCCACGGGCACGCCCAGGTGCCGTGCCCACTCGAACACCATCTGCTCGCGGGTCTCGAGCATCTCGGTCGTCAGCCCGTCGCGTCCGCCGGCGTGCTCGTGCGGGTCCATGCCGGCGTTGTAGAGGATGAGATCCAACTCCTCCGGTGCGCGTGCCAGCCCCAGTGATGCCTCGACGTCGGCGAGATAGGTGGCCGGCGAACTCAGGACGAGCTGCGCGTCGGCACGGCTCCGGTAGACGTCGAAAGCTGACGTGGACACGTCCACCTGTTCGACGCCGTCGAGGCCGTCGATGAGCGAGGCCGTGCCGCCACCGCAGTGGGCGTCGAGATCGAGGATGAGCACCCGTCGGGCGCCGGCGCTCAGCGCCGCCCGGGACGCGACGACGAGTCCGTTGAACGTGCAGTAGCCCTCGCCGGACTCCGCCCGGGCGTGGTGGAGGCCGCTCGAGAGGGCGCCGGCGGGGCCGCCGGTCCGGAGCGCCTCGAGCGCGGCGTCACGGATGCCGCCGGTGGAACTCGCTGCGGCCGCGAAGATCATCTCGTCCCAGCCGATGCCGTTCGAGGCGGCCAGATCCGCGGGTTCGCCGGTCAGCACGGCCTCGAGGTACTCGGCGTCGTGGACCCGCTCGAGCTCGTCGAGGTCGGCCGAGGTCGGCTCGACGAGCCTCCACTGCTCGAGGCGCGCCACGAGGGCGGCCACGTGGTCGGCTTTGGTGACGGTGTCGGCGGTGACGCCCGTGGTGTTGAACTTCGTGGAGTAGTAGGCGGAGTAGCGCATACCCCCTTCGACGCAACCCGCCGGAAGATCTGACATCCCGGCTGCGTGAGGGCGATCACGAGCCCCGATCGGTCAGCCGAGCGAGGGTTCCGCGTGCGATGCGTCTAGGGTGCGGGCGACTGCGGCCGGGGGGATCGACTGCGTGATGCGGGTGGCGATCTTGTCGCCGGTCAGGAGCAGCGACGCCAGCCCGAGTCGGTCGTCGGACACGGTCATCGAGCCGACGGCGCGTCCCTCGACCATCACCGGGATGCAGATGCTCAGTCCCTCGGGCAGCCGGTGTTCGCAGCGGACCCCACCGGTGTCGGCGGAGTGCACCTGGCGAGTTCGGATCGCCCAGCAATCATCCGATTCGATCGCGGATTCCTGCGCCGCCCGACTCCGGATGATGCCGAGGTCGTGGCCGGAACCGCTGTCGAGTCGCACGGCGATGTCGGAGCGCGGGAAGGCCTGGTCGAGGGTGTCCCAGAGCACGTCGGCAACCTCGTTCGGGTCGCGACACTCTGTGAGGAGGCTCGCGGTGTGGCCGAGGAGACTGTCGAGCTGGTGGGTGCGGTCGAGTTCGTCGAGGCGTCGCTCGAGGTCGAGGTTGGCGACTCGGAGTGCCTCGTCGGCAGCCACCCGGTCCTGCACGTCGGCGAGTGTCGCCACGATGCTCGCCAGGTGGGGGTCGTCGAGTCGGTTGCGCAGGCGGATCTCGAAGTTGCGGTCACTGGTGCCGGGCATGTGGACGGGCACGGTGAGACGAGCGGTCGCTCCCGCCCGGTCCACGAGGTCGGCCAGCGTCGCCTCGAACTCGACGCTCGAGTCGAGGAGCTCGGCGAGCCGCATCCCGACCAGGGCCGCCGTCGGTCGGCCCAGCACGGTGGGGCTCGAGGCGGTGACCTCGGAGATGGTGCCACCGGCGTCGAGCAGGGCGATCACGTCCGATGCCTCGGCTGCGATCCGCTCGAAGCGGATGAGTGCCGCCTGTTGTGCCTCCTGGGCGTTGTGCTGGGCGGTGACGTCGATGAAGAGCGACTGCGCGGCGAGCAGCGCCCCGGACTCGGTGCGGATCGGCGTGCTGGAGATCTCGATCCACGACATCGGACCATCCGATGCCTGCACTCCCATGAGCGCGTGCGCAGGCCGGTCGGTCTGGAGCGTGCGCATCGCCGGGTGCTGGTCGCCCGGAAAGGGGCTGCCGTCACCGCGCACGCTGCGCCAGCTCGGGTCCATCGACGTCCGGCCCGTGAGCTGCGCCATGGTGAGTCGAAGGATGTGCGCCGCGGCTGCATTGGCGAACGAGATCGACCCGTCGGACCCCTGGATGACGACCCCGACGGGCATCCCGTCGACGATCGCGTTGGCGATCGTGTCGTGGCCGTTCAACTGCTCGATGAGCTCGTCCACCGTGGAGGCCGTCGTCGTGAGTGACTCGGCTGTGTAGTTGGCGAGTGCGTCCTCGGCCGGACCGTTGAGCGGTGGGATCATGCGGGTGCCTCCATCGGGTGATGTGCCGGTTCGGAGGATGCGACGAACACGCAGTTCCGACCGGCGTGCTTGGCCTGGTAGAGCGCGTTGTCGACTCGCGCCATGAGTTGTGACGCCGACACGTCACCGACGCGCACGTGGAGTGCCCCGACCGACGCCGTGCACGGCACGCCCGGCTGCACGAGCACCTGCTCCTGGATCGTGTGCCGGAGGAGTTCGGCGATCCGGGGCGTGTCGATGTCGGTGATGCGCCGGAGGACCACGAGGAACTCGTCGCCGCCGAGTCGAGCGGCGGTGTCGCCCTCGCGGATCGTGTCCGACAGGATGCCGGCGACGTCGCGGAGCACGCGATCGCCGACGTCGTGGCCGCCGTCGTCGTTGATGGCCTTGAAGCCGTCGAGGTCGAACATGAGGATCGCGAACTCCTCCTCGGCGGAACGCTGGGCCGCGAGCGCGGTCTCGATGGCCGCCTCGGCCACCCGTCGGTTCCCGATGCCGGTGAGCGCGTCGGCGCTCGCCTGGTACTCGAGCGACCGTCGCAGCTTCAGATACGAGAGCGCGATGCCCATCTGCCGGGCCACGTCCTCGGCGCGGTGCTGGACGGCGCGCGATCGTGTGTCGTCGGGGTCGAGTTCGGGTGGCAGCTCGACCGTGAGGGTCGCCACCTGGTGTTCGCCGTCGGTGAGTGGCACACACGCGAACGAGCCGCGCTCGGGCAGGTGGCGACACCGGATCGAGCGGCCGGGGCGGCTGACGTGCGTGGCTCCCGTGCGGATGGCCCAGCAGTCGGCCCGTCCGATCGGATCGCCGTCGTCGTCGCCCACCTGTTCGAGGGCGGAGACGGAGGGGTTGGCGTCGGAGAGGATCCGGGGGGCGAACGAGCGGATGACCTGAACGGCATCGGCGGTCGTCGAGCTCGACATCACGTACTTGATGCCCTCGGCGAGGAGTCCCAGTTCGCGTTCGCGCTGCCGGAGCGAGTCGATCTCATTGGCGAGCACGGCGGATCGGGTCTGCTCGGCCAGCACCTGGTAGCGCACCGTGAGCTCGGTGCCGAGCTGCACCCATCCGTCGAAGGAGCCGTCGTGGTCGCGCAGGACGGACGGACGGACGAGGACGGGCACGGTGTCACCGCCGGCGCCCAGGAACGCCCACTCCTCGGGTTCGTGGCCGGGGTCGAGCAGCCAGGTCATGTAGCCGTCGCGGCCGCCCCGGCCCGTCTCGGCGACGAACATCGACGGGGTGAGGTTCCCCGCCACCTCGTCGGAACTGACACCGAGCAGCTGCTCGGCGGCGCTGTTCATGAACCGGATCGTGCCGTCGGGATCCGAGACGATCACGATCCCGTCGAGGTCCTGGATCACGGCGCTGAACAGGTTGGACAGCCGGCCCATCATCTGGGTCGTCGAGGTTGCGATCCGGCGCGCCGTGAGCTGGTCGATCACGGATCCGACGGTCACGGCGACGGGTTCGAGCAGGTCCTTCAGGCGGTGGTCGTCGACGTCGGGGACGCCGGCGACGGCGAGGACGCCGAGCAGCTGACCGTTCCCGAGGAGCGGCAGGCCGACGAAGTTCGGCGCGGCGATGTCACCCGTCGGCTGCGGGCTGCGTCGAGGATCGTGCGCGACATCGGCGGAGCGAACCGGCTCACCGGTGCGTACGACGGCACCGACCATGGTGTTGAGGTCGGCGATCTCGCCGAGTGCGACCAGCCCGGTGGGCTCCGAGGCGGTGGTGCCGTCGGCGATGTCGCGTGCGAGCTGCAGGAACGCCGGTGAGCCGGCGAGTGGCCGCAGCACCGGAGCGACGCCGTCGTCGAGGATCGTGGCGATCAGGACCTCGTCGGCCTCGGCGATCCGCTGGACGGCGGTGGCGATCTGCTCGATCGACAGCTCGTGGACGTTCGCGGTGATCGCCTGCTGCTGGAATCCGGTGATGGCCTCGAGCAGTTCGGTGCGGGTCGCGACCAGCTCGCGGTCGGTGACCTCGGCCGTGACGTCCCAGGCCACGGCGTAGATGCCCTCATCATCGGATCGGGCGTGCCAGCGGAGCCAGGCCCAGCCGTTGTCGAGGCGCTGGTAGCGGTTCTCGAACCCGGCGACGCGTTCGCCCGTGTTCAGGGCCTCGAGCTCCGACAGGGTCGCCGCTCGGTCGTCAGGGTGGACGAACTCGATGAACGGACGTGAGGTGAGCTCCTCGTCCGACCAGCCGAGCGTTGCGGTCCAGGCGCCGCCGAGTTCCTGGAGGTAGCCGTCGGCGGTCGCCGTGGCCACCAGCACGGGGGCGCGCTCGAAGAACCTGCCGAGACCCGGTTCGGTCGGTCCCACGTCGAATCCTCTCCACATCGGCCTGCACGCGATCGGCAGGCGCCTCCACGCCCCTATCGGTCGCTCGGGCACCGGATTGAGGGCTGCTTGAGGATTTCTTGAGTGAGCGTTGTCACTCGCGGTCGCCGCACCAGACCCAGCGGGGCGTCGGGACGCTCAGGGAGCAGCGACGGCGCCGTATCGGCAGCGTTCGCCGCGGAGCGCCGCCCACCGGCGGGTGCCCCACTCGAAGTGCCACCACTCGATGTCGAGCACGATGAACCCCTCGGAGCGCATGGCGGCGACGAGGAGCCGACGCAGCTCCCGGCTCCGGCCGGCCTGCGGCTCGAGCGCGTCCGCCGCGGCTCGAGCCGTGAAGTCGTCGAACGCCGTGCCGAGCGCCAGCGGCGCCGAGTGCCAGGTGAGTGTCAGGTCGACGGCCCCGCCGGTGAGGTGCGCCGGTGGGGTGGTCGGATCGGGGTCGGGGTCCGCGATGAAGCCGGGCGGCAGGCGGTCATCGCCGTAGGCGGCATCGAAGAGCTCGGCCTGGAGTGCCAGCGGCCGCCACGCGTCGAAGATGGCCAGTCCGAAGCCGTGGGGGAGCGCGTCGGCCACCGCTCCGAGCCGTTCGGCGAGGCCGGCGCGGATCCAGGTGTCGGGCCGGGCGTGCCGCCAACCCTCGTGGAAGTACGGCGCGAGGAGTCGGATGCCACGGTGTTCCGGGCGGACCAGCGGCTCGTCCGCGTCGGTCACCAGCGGTGCGGGCGGCATGTCCTCGGGCTCGCGCAACGGGCCGATCGGCGGGCAGCTCGCCGCCCTCAGCGATCCGGGATCGAGGTCGTCGAACTCGTCGGGGTCGACGGTGTACCCGCGGTAGTCGACGTCGGCGACGGCTCGGCGTGGTGCCACGTCGGCGACGCTAGTGGGACCGGGCGGCGATCTCCGAGGCGTACTCGGCCCGGCGGCGTTCGAGCCGGCGCGAACCGTCACCCGGTCCCGCATCGCCGTACTGCCGTGCCAGGCCGTCACGGAGTCGGTCGAGTGCGTCGGCCCGCAGCTGCGAGACGCGGGAACGGCTCACGTCGAGCAGTGCGGCCACGTCCTCGGTCGTGCGACCGTCGAGGTAGAGCGCCGTGATGACCAGGCGGTGCCGGTCGGGGAGCGCCTCGATTGCGGCACGGAGGTAGCGGCGGAGCTCCACGTCGAGGAGCAGCGTCTCGGCGTCCAGGGCATCCGGGTCGTCGAGGAAGTCCTCGGCCGGTCGGCCGTCCACGACCAGATGATCGAGGGCGCGCACTCGACCTCGACCGATCTGATCCCGCATCCGCTGGAGCGCGGTGACGGGGATCTCGAGCGCCTCGGCGAGTTGGGCGTCGCTGGGCGCCTCGCCATCGCGCCGGAACAGCTCGGCCGCAGCGTCATCGGCCCGTCGCGCCAGCGCTCGGGTCCGCCGCGGTGTCCAGTCCGCACTGCGCACCACGTCGAGTGCCGCGCCGCGGATCCGAGGGGTGGCGAAGGACCGGAAGGGAACGGACTGATCGAAGTCGTAGCGCTCGGCGGCCTCGACGAGCCCCAGACGACCCCCGGCCAGCAGTTCTGAGCGATCGACGTGCGTCGGCAGCCGGAGCGCGAGCTGTCCGACGATCTGGTCGACCAGACCCACGTGACCTTCGACGAGGTCGGCTCGCCGCTGCTCCATGATCCCTCTTCCCGAGTCAGCCGGAACTCCGTTGTCCCTGCGTGCGTCGTCGGAACACGCTGGCAGCACCTTGAGAACTCGGTGCGTCACCTCGATGTGCGATGTGGCACTCCGAGGTCGTGGCGGTGCATCGCACTAGCGTCCCAGCCGTGAACGAACGGGGGTCCGACTCGTCATCTTTCGCCTGGGTCGGCCGGACCGTCGACCGGGTGTCGGACCGGATCGACGACCTCCAGCGCCGCGTGTCGCCCTTCGCCGTCGCCCACGGGGTGCTCAAGAAGTACGGCGAGGACCGGGGCGGCCAGCTGGCGATGCTCCTGACCTACCGGGGGTTCTTCGCGCTCTTCCCGTTGCTGTTGGCCTTCGTCAATGTGGTCGGTCTGATCCTGCAGGGGAACTCGGAGTTGCGGACCGACCTGATCGACTCGACGCTCGCGTCGATCCCGGTGATCGGCGCCCAGATCCGCGCCGGTGCCGACGACCTCGGAGGCAGCGTGTTCGTGATCGTCGTCTCGGTGATCGTCTCGCTGTGGGCGGGACTCGGGTTGCTCGAGATGATCCAGGAGTCGCTGAACACGATCTGGGGTGTGCCCATGTTCGAGCGCCCGAACTGGCTGATCAGGAGGCTGCGGTCGTTGCCGGGCGCAGCGGTCATGTTGACCTGTCTGGTGCTCACCGGGACGCCGGCGTGGCTGTTCCGCTGGGCGCCGGATCCGGTCCGGGCGGTGGCCGGCGTGGCCGTCCCGTTCCTGGCCGGGGCGCTCTGCTTCGTCGGGCTGCACCTGGTGCTGTGCCACCGTCGGGTGGGGCTCACCCAGCTGCTCCCGGGCGCCGCACTCGTGGGGACGAGCTGGCTGGCGCTGCAGCTGCTCGGCACCTGGTTCGTGGACCGGTACGTGGTGCGCAGCTCCGACACCTACGGCGTGTTCGTGCTGTTCTTCGGGCTGCTGTCGTGGACGTACCTGGTGAGCCTGTTCTACCTGTACGGCGCCGAACTGTCGGCGGTGCTCACGGACAGCCGGTGGCCCCGGAGTCTCACCGGTCGGAACCTGAGCGACGAGGACCGGGCGACGTTCCGGCAGGTCGCCGAACGTGAGGTGCGGGTACGCGGCACCGACATCACCGTCGACGTGCCGCGGCAGCCGGCGGCGCCCAGTTCCGACTGAGCACCGCCGGCCGTCACGTGGCGACTCAGGCGGCGTTCAGGCCGACCCCGGGGGCGATGTTGGCGCGCTCCGGGGTGGAGCTGCCGAAACCGAGGACCATGTGTGACACGCCGGGGATCAGGAACAGGAACAGCTTCCAGCCGACTCCCTTGCCGAAGAGCTCGGCGGTGTCACTGGCCAGGAACCAGAACCCGATGATCTGGATGCACGGGATCAGGCAGAGGATCAACCACACGACGGGCTCGTGCTGACCGCGGGCCTTGTAGATCATGTAGATGTTGACGAACGGGATGATGCCCATCCATCCGGGCAGGCCGATCTTGGTGAAGACCTTCCAGTAGCCGACCACCGTGAGGATGAAGAAGGCGAAGCCGATCAGGCCGCCGAAGAGTCCGCCGGCAATGCCGCCGGCGCTCTCGGCGGAACCGGCATCGACCTGGCTGATGACGTGGACGAGTGTCTGCATGTGTTCCTCCGAACCCGAACCGGACGCGATGGTGCTCCGGTGCGGTGAACGCTATCGGTCGGAGATCGGACGGCGGCGGATGAACGTGTCCGCCGGGGGCGCGCCGCGAACGTCAGTGCTGGAACCGCTCGCGGGCGTCGACGATGCTCGCCAGCGCGTCGGCCACGCCCGTCCAGTCGCCGATCTCGGAACCCTTCCCGGGCTCGAGGTCCTTGTACACCGTGAAGAAGTGCTTGATCTCGGCGAGCAGGAAGTCGGGCACATCGCCCACATCGTTCATGTGGTCCCAGCGGACGTCACCCGCTGGCACGCACAGGACCTTGACGTCTCGACCGGCCTCGTCGGTCATCTCGAGCTGGGCCACCGGCCGGGCGCGCAGATGGCAGCCGGGCACGGTGGGCTCGCCGAGCAGCACCATGGCGTCGAGCGGGTCGCCGTCCTCGGCGAGCGTGTCGGGGAAGAACCCGTACTCCGCCGGATACACGGTGGCGTTGAACAGGTGGCGATCCAGCCAGATCGCCCCTGAGTCGTGGTCGATCTCGTACTTGTTGCGGGTGCCCTGAGGGATCTCGACGATCACCTCGTACCAGTCGCCTGCGTCGTCGTGCTGTTCAGTCATGTCCGGGCCTCCGGTCCAGGCCGCGCATGCCCGACCACGCAAGGCGGGCGAGCTGTTCGGCGAGTGTGTCGATGTCGGGTGTGCGGTCGTGGGCGAGCCAGTAGCGCGACGTCGCCTCGGTCATGCCGACGATGCTGTGTGCCAGCAGCGCCCGGTTCTCGACGGGCTCGCCGTCGACGACGATGAGCTCGGCGATGACGGCGGCGATCGAGTCCTCGACCGCCTTCGCGAACGACGCGAACTCCGAGTCGCGTCGGGCGCCGGAGCCGAACAGGACGCGGTAGGCATCGGTGTGGTCGCCGACGTAGGAGAAGTAGGCGCGGAAGCCGTTCTCGATCTGCTGACGCGGTCCGGCGGCGTCTGCGGTCGCCTTGGCGATGGTGTCGCGCAGCTCGTCGCCGATCTCCGTCAGGAGTTCGATGAACAGGTCACGCTTCGAGCTGAAGTGCTGGTAGAGCACGGGCTTGGTGACGCCGGCGGCCTCGGCGATGTCGTTCATCGACGTGGCATGGAACCCGTCCCGGGCGAACACCTCGACGGCGGTGTCGAGCAGCTGGCTGCGGCGTTCCGCCGCCGGCAGACGGGTGCCGCGCCGGGCGGCCCCAGGGCCGTCGGGGTCGGCGTGAGGTGTCGCGTCGCCGGTGCCGTCCACGCCGTCACGGTAGCGGACCGCTCCGGGCGAACCGGAGTCGATGCCGGGCCTGATCGCCACGGCTCCGCCGCCGACGCGGCCGCTGTACCGTGCACCCGATGGCCCCATCGCAGACCGGCGACGAACTCGCGCTCCGGTGCTCGCCGTTCCACGCCGCCACCGGCACGGATCCGGTCGGAACCGCCGGGTGCTACGACGCCTTCCTGGTCGTGGAGTTGCCCCGGCCGTGGGACCACGATGTGTCGACGATGTGGCCGTTCGCCGAGTTGGGTGCGTCGGGACCGTGCCTCGTGGCCGGCGACGGCCGGACGTGGCGGCCGATGGCGATCGACCCGTCGGGCGACCCGGACGGGCTGGTCGGAGTCGAGGTGTGGGAGCGGTCGTCGACGACCGATGGTGACGACATCGCCACTGGCCCGTACGTGCGCCGGTCGTGGCGCGTCGCGCCCGACGAACTCGTGGCGCTCGGCGGGTCGCTCCTGGCCGGCGAACCGCTCGCCGGCCGATCCGGACCGGCGGTGGCCACGGCCTCGGACTCGGACGCGTCGCCCGGTGCGAACGCGCTGCTGGTGTGCACCCACGGTGGACGCGACGTCTGTTGCGGGTCGCTGGGGACG
>CAJBIS010000163.1 GCA_903953195.1 uncultured Actinomycetes bacterium | reverse complement strand
TCGGCGCCGGCCTCGAGTCCGGCCACCACGTCGTGCGTGTCGGCGCGAGCGGTGACCATGACGATGGGCACGTCGCTCTGTCGCCGGATCGACCGGCACACCTCGAAGCCGTCGACGCCCGGCAGCATGATGTCGATCAGCACGACGTCGGCGGGCTGACGGGTGAAGGCGGTGATCGCCTGCTCGCCGGTCTCGGCCTCCTCGACCTCCCAGCCCTCGTCCTCGAGGGCGAGTTTCACCGAGGTGCGGATGCGTTCGTCGTCTTCGACGGTCAGGATTCGTGTACCCACGTCGGCATTCTCGCCCATCCGGGACCCCGATGGGAGCCGGAACGTCGATCAGGTCGCCTCGGTGGCCCGCGCCAGCGTCCGGATGAGGTCCTCGGCGAGTTCCGGGTGGGCGCACAGCACCGATCCCGGACGGACGTCGCCGCCGTCGATCGAGCTCACGACGGCGCCGGCCTCGGTGGCGACGAGCGCACCCGCCGCGTAGTCCCAGATGGACAGACCGGCCTCGAAGTACGCGTCGACACGCCCGGACGCGACCGCGCACAGGTCGAGCGCGGCCGACCCGACTCGGCGGACGTCGCGGACCTCGGCGATGACCCGGCTGAGCAGCTCGGCCTGGGACCGGCGCGTGGCGGCGTCGTAGGAGAACCCGGTGGCGACGAGCGCGTGGTCGAGCGGCCGGGGCGCCCCGAGACGGAGTGGTTCGTCGTCGCACCACGCGCCGCCGCCGCTGGTCGCCCGGTACGTCCGACCGTGGGTCGGGTCGGCGACCACGCCCGCGAGCACGGTGCCACCCGCGCCGGCGGCGATCGACACCGCGTAGCCCGGATGGTCGTAGACGTAGTTGGTCGTCCCGTCGATCGGATCGACCCACCACGTCACCGTCATCTCGTCGGGCGTGTCCATCCCGTCGGGCGTGTCGTCCGGCGCGCCGCCCGGGTCCCCGCCGGTGGCGCCGCCCTCCTCGCCGACGATGACGTCGCCGGGGCGATGGGAGTGGATCACCTCACGGATGGCGGCCTCGGAGCGACGGTCCATCTCGGTGACCAGATCGGTCGGGGTCGACTTCGACTCGGTGCCGAGGACCGCCGGTCGTTCGTCGACGATGATGCGCACGGCGGCCTCGGCGGCCTCGAGGGCGATCCGGAGAAGTGCCTCGGGATCCGGCGTCGACGGTTGGGCGGCCATGTGGGCCGTCACTCGGTTCGCGCTCGGATCGTCTGCCACTCGCCGAGGGCCCGGAGTGTGAGCACTGCGACGACGGCGACGCCACCGGCGGCGAGCAGCGCACCGGCGAGGAGCAGCGCGCCCGTGGCGAACCGGCTGAACCCGCCGAGATCGCCGAAGGCGTAGCCGATGAACCCGCCGGCGATGCCACCGACGATGATGGCGGCGAACGCGAGCACTCGGGCGGCCACCGGAGGGAGCGCGGAGTCGGGGCCGTTCGCCGCCGGATGTCCGGCCGGATCCGAGGACGGAGACGAGGACGAATCGATCACGGGCGCAGACTACGGCGCCCGTTCGACGGTGTCGCGTGCCACTGGGCAATTTCTCACGTTCGCCCGGATCCGGCCGATGGTGAACTGTCAGCAACTACCCTTGAGGTCGAACCGGGGGCGCTCCGCAGCCCGTGGTTCCGACGCCGAACACGGAGGCATCCCATGGACCAACTCGTTCCACCACGACGACTCGGTCGACTGCTCGCGGACGCCCGCGAGTCCCAGGGCGTCACCATGGAGGCGGCTGCCGAGCAGCTCGCCAGGACCAACATCGCCATCGACCTGCGTGACGTCGAGGCCGGCCGGGTCGTGATCGACGACCGTCAGGTCGAGCAGCTCGCCCAGGTCTACGGGATCGAGACCGGATCGGTGATCCCGCAGCGCAGCAAGCTCATCGTCGACATGTCCGAGGGCATCATCCGCGATGAGAAGACCCAGGCCGCCATCCAGGTGCCCGAGGACCGCCACGAGGCGCTCACCCGGTACCTGGCGCTCGTCTACACGATGCGCAACATCGCACCCGGCAACGACCTCACCCTCCGGGTCGAGGACATGCAGGTGCTCGCCGAGGCGTTCGGAACCGATTCGCTCACCGTGGAGTCCGAGCTGCGCACGATGATCGCGTCGCAGGCCCCCGAGGTGAGCCGGTCGTCGAAGCTGCTGCAGAAGCGGGTGCTCGTCCCCGCCGTCGGCGTGCTCGTCGCCGTGACGGCCATCGGGGCGCTCATCTTCGTCCAGGCCAACCAGCCGACGCCCGCGCCGACCCCGGCGCAGAGCGTCCCGGCGCCGTCGGTCAATCCGAGCGTGCCGCTGGACCAGCTGCCGCCGGCGCCGGTCGCCGACGTCGGTCCCGCCGGGATCTCGCAGGAGCGCGGCCCCGACGGCCAGCCCGGCCCCGAGCTGCCCCGCAGCTGAACCCGTCCGCGGCTCGCTCAGTCGAGCCGCGTGACCTGCGTCGACGCGAGGTCCGTTCCGGCCACCCGGTACCGGAACCGTCTCGGTTCGGCCCACCGTTCCCGCAGCCACTCGAGCAGCGGCTCGCGCACCCAGGGCTGGGTGGAGGCGAGTAGTTCAGGGGCGCTCGATCGGTCCGCCCACTCGGCGCCCGTGACGATGCCGTCGGGATCGTCCCCGGTGCGCAGGTCGCCGGACCACGCCGCGGCCAGGTGCACCTCGACGAACAGGTCCCAGCCCAGGTCCGGCGCCACGGCGTGGACCTCGTAGATCATCCCCGTCCACTCGGTGACCTGCAGGCCCGTCTCCTCGGCGACCTCGCGGGCCAGACCCGGAACGACGTCCTCGTGTGACTCGATCACCCCACCCGGGGGCGTCCAGTCCTCGCGGCCGTTGCGCCGGATGTTGCGGACGAGCAACAGGCGGTCATCGGCGGTCCGTTCGAGCACGGCACCGCCGACCCGCCACGACTGCAGCGCTGGTGACGACTCGCTCACGGTCCGACGGTAGCCCGACCACCGATGGCCCCGTGTGGTAGCAGGAGGTGTGGCCGAACGCGTGATCCTGCACGTCGACATGGACGCGTTCTTCGCGTCGGTCGAACTGCTGCGGCACCCGGAGCTGGACGGGCAGCCGGTCGTGGTCGGCGGGGGCGGTGACCGGGGCGTGGTGGCGGCGGCCTCGTACGCGGCCCGGGCGTTCGGCGTGCACTCGGCGATGTCCACGGCCCGGGCCCGTCGCCTGTGTCCGCACCTGGTCGTCGTGTCGCCCGACCACCGTCACTATGCGGCGGTCTCGGGCCGCATCATGTCGCTGTTCCGGGACGTCACTCCGCTCGTCGAGCCGTTGTCGCTCGACGAGGCGTTCCTCGACATCAGCGGGACCCGCCGGCTGCTCGGCGAGCCCGCTGAGGTGGGGGCGCGACTGCGCACCCGGGTCTCGGAGCAGGAGGGCCTCGACTGCTCCATCGGGATCGCGTCGTCGAAGTCGGTGGCGAAGCTCGCCTCGAAGGCCGCCAAACCCGCGGTCGGCGAGCGCTCGGACAGCGGGACCGGGCCACACACCGGCGTGCTCGTCGTCGGGGTCGACGACGAGCAACGCTTCCTCCACGAGCACCCGATCGGCGCGCTGTGGGGGGTCGGCCCCGTGACCGAGCGGCGGCTCGCCTCCCTCGGCATCGTCACGGTCGGCGACCTGGCGCGGCTGCCGCGTGAGGCGCTGATCGCGCATCTCGGGCCGGCGTCGGGCGCGCATCTGCACGATCTCGCCAACGGCATCGACGATCGACCGGTCGTCGTCGACGCTCAGGTGAAGTCGATCTCGCAGGAGGAGACCTTCGCCCACGACCGACACGCGATCGACGAGTTGCGGGCCGATGTGGTCGGGATGGCCGATCAGGTCGCCGACCGGGCCCGGCGTCGTGGGCTGGCCGGTCGCACCGTGCAGTTGAAGGTCCGGTACCGGGACTTCACGACCGTGGCCCGTTCACGAACGCTGGACCGGGCCACCGACCAGCCGGATGTGATCCGGTCGGTCGCCTGGGAGCTGCTCGCTGAACTGCCCGTGGAGCGGGGCGTGCGGCTGGTCGGCGTCGGGATCGCCAACCTGGTCGACGGCGACGACGGAGGCCGGGGCGGGGCCGGTGAGCAGCTGAGCTTCGACGAGCTCCCCGGACTCGACGCGGACGGCGACGGTGCCGGTCCCGGTGGCCCGGACGAACGCGCCCGGCGGGCGGCCGCCACGGACGCCGTCGACCGGGTCCGCCGCCGGTTCGGGGACGACGCCATCGGCTCGGCCGGCGCCCGCCGGCGCCGCAGGGACGACGACCCGGCAGGTGACCGAACGACCCGTGACGGAACCCGGTAGCCTGTGGCAACATGCACGCAGTCGCCGACGAGCGGACGGCCCGGAACCCGGAGGCCGAGGGGGTGTTCGATCATGCCGTTGTCTGAAGACGAGCAGCGGATCCTCAGCGAGATCGAGAACCAACTCCGCGCCACCGATCCCGATCTGGCCAAGCACGTCGGCTCGACGACGGTCTACTCGGACTCGCTCCGCAAGCTGCGATGGGGCGTCGTGGCGTTCCTCGCCAGCCTCGTGCTCACCGTGTTCCTGCTCACCGTGCACTTCGCGCTGGGGTTCGTCGGGTTCCTCGCCATGGTGGCGTCCGCCATCCTCATCGAGGCGAACGCTCGCCGCATGGGCAAGGCGGGCATCAACGAGGCCACCCGGGCGCTCCGCTCGAACGGGATCCGCTCCTACTTCAACAACGCCGGCGACAAGGCCCGCGAGCGGCTCCGTCAGGACGACGAGGACTGACCGTCCGGTCAGCGCAACCGGAGCAGCACCCGGTCACGCCGCCCGAGCCCCGCTGAGGCCGCCGTGCTGATCTGGCGTGCGAGTTCGTCGGCGAGCTCGATGTCGTGCTCG
>CAJBIS010000162.1 GCA_903953195.1 uncultured Actinomycetes bacterium | reverse complement strand
TCCGACCCGTCGTGCACGAGGTCGCGGTGCCGCCCGACTGGGGGGCCACCGTCCAGCTGTAGGCGGCGATACCCGGTGACGTGGCTCCGTCCGGGTCGAACGAGTTGACGTTGGAGACACGGAAGAAGCACGCGCCCGGAACGGCGGTGGTGTAGGTGCAGACGATCGGGTTGCCGGCACCGGCCGGTGTCACCGGGGTGATCACCGCCACCGGACTCGCGTTGCCGACGTTGAAGCGGTAGTTCTGCAGCGTGGCACCACATGTGGCCGTCGAGCAGTTCGACGCCGAGAGCCCGTCGGAGTCGGTCGCCGTGAGAATCGCCCGGGCGTTGGTGTACTCCTGGGTGTGCGTGACCTGCGTCGACCATGCCGTCCCGATGGGCGCCTGGCCCGACACCGACGTCACGGCGGTACCGGTCGAGTCGAGGAACGTGAGGGGCGCGCCGGTCGCATCCTCGAAGCGCAGCGTGTACGTCGCGTTTCCGGCACCGGCCGTGGCGTCGTCCACCGACGTCGCCGTCCACGTGGTCGGCACGTTGCGCTGCACCGAGGCGTTGGCCGCCACCGGGAGCGTCGGTGCCGAGATCTCGACCTTCGTCGGCGCACGGTTGGCGACCACGCGGAAATCGGCCGCGGTGGATCGAGCGTTGTCGGCGTCGACGACCACCAGCTGGAACAACTTGCCCGAGGTCAGCGAGTAGCCCACGTTCGAGGTGACCGGCGGTGACGTGGGGAGGACCGGCGAGGCGCTCGCCCGGGCGAGGTTCGTGGCGGGGGTTGCCGGAATGTAGTTGCCGTCGTACCAGCGGTACTCGGTCAGCGGCGCGGACGAGTCCGGGTCGTACGACGGTGTGGCGTCGAACGCCGGCAGATCACACACGCCGAGCGACGGGTCGGTCGGGAGCGGCGGGCAGTTGATCCGCGCGGTCGGCGTCGGCGCCGCGAACGGGTCCGCGTCCGCGAGACCGGTCGCCGGATCGATCAGCACCGGGACGGGCGTGCGGTTGATCCGGATCGTCTTCGTGAGCGTTGCCGTCCCTCGCTCGCTGTCGACGACCGTGATCGTCACGTTCCACCGGCCGCACACGCCGGTGTTCGTGGCGCACGTGCCGTTCGAGTTCAACGTCGCAGTGTTGTAGTTGTGGGCCCGCGAGCCGGCGGAGGTGTACGTGTTCGTCGACGGGTTGCCGTTGACGCCGTCACCCCAGTCGAAGCGGTACTCGGTGATCGCACCACCGTCACCGAGGGCCACCGACGGGGCGAAGTTGAACGACTGCGAGGTGCTCTGCGAGTTCGCCACCTCGCCCGGCAGGACACTGACGCTCAGCGTCGGCGGACGGTTCACCTTCACCGTCACATCGGTGCGACTGATGGCGCCGTTGTTGTCACGGACCTCGACGTCGACCACGTAGCTGCCGTAGGCGCGGAAGGTGTACTCGAACACCTTGCAGTCCTGCAGCAGATTCGGTACGCCGGGGAATCCGGTGTTGATCGAGCACGTGGTGCCGCCCGAGTTGTTGTCCGAGAACTCCGCCACCTGGGTGCGCACGTTGGTGGCGGTGTTCAGGTTGTAGATCCGCCAGTAGCGCGACGCGATCGCGCCGTCGACCTCGGTCGACGAGTAGGCGTCGAAGCGGAACACGGCCGGACTCGTCGTCGGGTTGGGGGTGGTCCACGTGTTGAAGTTGGGCACCCCGAAGAGCGACTCCGTCTGGGAGTTGACCACCGTGATGCCGGCGTTCGGCGTGTTGTTCCGAACCCAGAACGACGTGGTCCTGAGTGTCACGCCGCCGTCGTTGTCGGTGACGCGCAGTGTGGCGTTGACCTGGTAGTCCACGTCGGGCTCATCGAAACGCACCGAGGTGCTCGCCGTGTTCAGCGTCGGCGCACCACCGGTGGCGGCGTCCTTGACCGGCACCGCCCCACCGCCGGTGCGGGTGAACGACCACAGGTAGGTCGCGATGCTGCCGTCAGGGTCCGTCGCGGCGCTCGTCCCCAGGGTGATGGCGGCGCGACGCTTGACCTCGGTGCCCTGCGCGCCGGTCGCCGACGGGGTCGGCGTCGCCAGCGTCACCGTCGGCGGGCGGTTGATCTTGACGGTCGTCCACCAACGCTGCGAGGACGCCGAGCTGATGTCGTCGATGCAGGTCGAGTTGTACGGCGTGCCCGGGGCGCACTCGTTCTCGACGTTGCTGTCGTCCTTCACCACCAGCTTCACGCGGTAGCTGCCGTAGGGGACGCGGTTGGTCTGGGACGGGCCGAACGTGACGGTGGGCGACGCTCCACCGTCGATGAAGCAGGGGGGCGCCACCGTGGCCGAACACGCCTGGTTCGGCCGGGTGGTGGTGGTGTTCGTCCAGAACTCCCACCTGTAGTTCGAGATCGAACCGGTGGGGTCCGGATCGTACGAACCGGTGGCCGTCCCCGCCGGACCACCGTTGAGCGTGATGGACGGCTGACTGACGGGCGCGTCGGGCGTGATGACTCCACCGGTCGGCGTGACCTCGGTGATGGCGGCCCGGGGTCGGGTGTTCACGTTGATGATCCGGGTCGTGGTCGCCTTCAGCGTCGAGTCGCTCAGATCCGTGACGGTCAGCGCCACCGTGTAGACGCCGGCTCGGTCGATGCCCGGGTTCGGCAGGATCGCCTTCGTTCCGGCGATCTGCAGGCTGTCCTGCTTGTAGAGCACGCCGTTGGCATCGGTCAGCACCCACTCGTAGAGCGTGACGGGTGCCGGGCCGGTGTTCGTCGCGTTGCCGTCCGGGTCGTACGACTGCGAGCCGTCCCACTCGATCGTGCCGGACGGGATGCCGTCGAGGCTGTTGACCGTCGAGGTGATGACAGGCACCGGCGGCTTGTTGCCGATCGAGATGGGGATGCTGAACGTCTGGACGTCACCCTCGGCGTCGGTCACGGTCAGCGTGGCATTGCGCGGCGTCGAGCCCGTCGTCCGGGAGTACACGTGCGACACGACGCCCGGCGCCGTCGACTCGGTCGCACAATCGGTGACCGGTACGCCGCGCCCGCTCGCCGACTGCACCGCCGACGGGTTCGGATCGTCGAACGTCCAGTTGAAGGTCAGGCCGGCGCCCGTCGGATCGTCCGCATCGCTCGTCGAGAAGGCATCGAAACAGATGGGGTCGGTACGGAAGGCCGAGACACCCTGCGGGTTGAACGACACCACCGGCGACGAGTTGAGCACCACGATCTGCTGCTGACGCGAACTGATCTGGCCACGCGGGTCGGTCAGGGTGAGCGTCGCCGTGAAGATGCAGCCGCGGATCTCGGTGTTCCACTCCGGCGACGAGCTGGTGCACGTGAACGTGAGCGGGTCGGTACGGAGTTCCGTCTGGGGAGCGACCGCCGCCCCACCGAAGTTCCATGCCACGAGCGGCGTGCCGGCCGGGCTCGACGAGTAGGTGCCATCGAGGGTGACCGTGTACTGGTTGTCGGCGTTGCGGGTGCCGGTGCACGACGGGACGCACCGCACGTCGGCGACGGGCAGCAGGGTGGCATCACGAGCCGCACTGACGCGTCGTTCGCTGCGGAGGCTGATGGGCGAACCGCGCTGCGCCTGCGCGGTCAGTGTCACCACACCACACGATTCGAGGATTCCGGTCCGGGCCTCGCAGGCCACCGACACCGGCACCGTCGTCCCGGTCCCGAGGTCGACCACGTCGAGGTTCTCGGCCAGCACCTGCGGGGACGGCGTCGTCCCGTCGCAGACCTTGCGGATCAGCCGCGTCACGGCCGTCTCCCCCGCCGCCACCGGCGGCGTGTCGGTCAGGTAGACCACGGCCCGATTGTTCTCGTCCTGGACCATCATCCAGACGCTGGAGGACGGCTCGTCGATCAGGGGCGTCGGCGCAGGACACGGATCGCCAGGAGCCAGGGCCGGCGTGGTGCCGACCGCCGGCTTCCAGACCTGAACCGACAGCGACGACGCCACATCACGGTCGACGAAACGACTGAGCTCGGTGAACGAGCGGGTGTCGTTGGCCACCGAGTTGTCATTCGAGCGCTGCAGGGCGACCACCATCCACGCCAGCAGCGGAACCATCACCAGGCCCAGCACCACCAGCGTGAGGAGCACCTCGAGCAGGGTGAAGCCCGCTTCGCGGCGAGCGGTCCGCGAGGTCATCGCACGCCGCAGCAGCGTCGAACGTCCGCCGGCGATCATCCGGTCGTCCCCTGACTGAGCG
>CAJBIS010000161.1 GCA_903953195.1 uncultured Actinomycetes bacterium | reverse complement strand
TCGGCGCGGCCGCGGCCGCACTGTTGGTGCGCGGCGTCACCAACCCGGTCGGCGTGCGCCGTTGGGTGAACCGTCTGGCCCCCCTGGCGCTCGTCGGGGTGCTGGCCAGCTGGATGTTCGTCACCATGCGCACCGAGGCCCTGTACCGGGGCGGGCTCACCGTGCACGCCGTCGCCGTGGCACTCGTGATCGTCGCCGCGGTCCAGTCACGAGGCACGACCCGACGGGTGCTGTCCGTCGGCGCCCTCACCTACATCGGGCGCATCTCGTACGGCGTCTACCTGATCCACTGGCCGGTGATGCTGTGGATCACACCGCAGCGCACCGGCCTCCCCGCCACCGCCACGCTGGTGCTGCAGTTGGCGCTCACCCTGGCGCTCGCCTCGCTGTCGTTCTGGTTCATCGAGTCACCCATCCGCCGCGGCGACTGGCTCCACGGCGCACGTGCCGGCGCGGCGATCGCCGCGAGTCTGGCGTTGATCGCCCTCGCCGTCTGGTGGCTGCCGACGCCCGACACGCAGAACCTCAACGCCCTCGGCGGCGCCAAGGACCTGGTCGTCCCGACGACCACGACCCCACCAGCGACCACCGCCACCGCCCCCGGCGTCCCGGTCGCACCTCCCACCACGGCGCCGCTGCCTCCGCTCCGGGTGATGATGGCCGGCGACTCGATGGCCGAGTCGATCGTCATCGGCCTCCAGGCGTGGGCGGAGCAGACCGGTGCCATGTCGGTGAAGAACCAGTCGGTCGTCGGCTGCGCGCTCGGGCGCACGGGCATGACCCGCGCCATCAACGTCGAGCGAGCCTTCGAGGACCGGTGCACTGAGCGCGATGGAGCGCTCGCCACGGCGGTGAGCGAGTTCGATCCGCAACTCGTGGTCGTCGCCGGCAGCTTCTTCGACGTGGCCGACCGACTGCCCGACGGGTTCGACTCGTGGACCCACATCGGGGAGCCCGCCTACGACGAGTGGCTCGTGGGAGAACTGCGCAATCTCGCCGACACGGCGACATCGAACGGCGCCCAGCTCGTCTGGCTGAACTCACCTCACCTCGACCCGGTGCCCGGCTCGACCATGCTGATGGGCGATCCGCCCTACCCCGAGGCGGACCCGGCCCGGGTCGACCGGTTCAACGAACTGCTGAACCAGGCACTCGACGGGCGGCCCAACACCACGATCCTGGACCTGCAGGGGTGGCTGCGGCAGCAGCCGGGCGGCGAGTTCGATCCATCGGTCCGCACCGATGGCGTCCACTTCACCTACGCCGGGACGGCCATCTTCGCTCCCTGGCTCGGCGATCAGCTGCTCACCGCCGCCGGACGTCAACCGGCCGGCTGAGCCTCTCGGTCGAACCAACGACTCCACGTCAGCGCTGCGAGGAGTGCGAACATCGGAGCGGTCGCCACCTTGAAGCGGGGATCACCGAAGAACAGCACGGGGACGAGCATCCCGCTGAGCGTGATCGTCACCGTCGCCAACAGCGCGGCGTCCCGACGACGCCAGCCCCGGAGGGTGGCGATCGCCAGACCCACGAGCGCAGCCACCATCACCGCGGCGTAGACGACGTTCGACACGATCTTCCAACCGGTGCGGAACCACTCGGCGCCGACCGGATCCGACCCGTACGCCTCGGTCGCACGCAACCCGTCGTCGTCGCTCACGTAGGTGTAGAAGAGTTTGCGCACCGTCAGCGCCGGGAGTCGCAGCGGATCGGTGACGACGAACTCAGCTGCCCGCTGACGGCCGAAACGGTCCTGTTCGTACTCCCCCGCCGGCCCACGACCCCAGTTGGTCCCGCTGCGGCACACCTCGGGCAGCGCGAACCCACCGCGGGCGTCGGGTTCGAACCCGATGCACAGATTGTCGCCCGTGTTGGTCGAGATCAGGACGGGGTGCCCGAACACCGACTGGTTCCGGATCGTCCACGGCACGATGAACGCGGCGAGCGCGACGGCGACGACGAGACCGGCGACCAGCACGCGCCGCCACCCCAGACCGCCGAGCAGCCAGGCGAGCGCGACCGCCGGCACGGCGAGCAGCACCTGCGGGCGCACCATCGTCGCGATCGCGAGCGCCACCGCCGCGCTCACGCCGCTCACCCAGACGGTCCGGCCGTGCACGACACCGCGCTGCCACGTCCGGGCCACCACTGTCGATCCGAACACGAAGGCACCGAACGCCGCCACGAACAACGACTCCGACATGAGCGAGCCCGCGTACGCGATCAGGTTCGGCCAGCAGGCGACGATCAACGCGGCGACCACACCGGCCCGACGCCCGACGAGCACGCGGCCCGTCAGTCCGATGAGCACGATGGCGGCACCCCACAGCAGCGACTGCGCCACCCCTACCGGCCACAGCGGCCAGCCGTCGATGCCGAGTCCGCTGGTGATCCGGTAGATCCCGCCGAGGAAGAACGGGTAGCCCGGCGGGTAGTAGGCGGTCGCACCCCCGAGGAAGGTGCGGTAGCCGTCGCCTCGCGCGATCGAGATGCCCGAGGCCCAGTAGAAGAACGGGTCCGACCAACCGGTGGGAAGCCGCCCGACCACGAACACCCACGCCAGGCGGAGCGCGGTGCCGAGTGCCGCCACGGCCCAGAGCACGGCGCCGGGCCGGAGGTCGAGCCCGTGAGCCCCGCCACCCGTCGGGGTCACGACCGAGTCGTCGGCTGAACCGCCGACCGGGACATCGGCCCCGTCCGGGGAGTCGCCCGCCGGAGCGTGGTGGTCGACGGTCCCGGACACCCGCAGAGGTTACTGCTCGCTCGCCACTGCCTCCGTTATGGTGACGGCGTGTCGGACGAGTCCGTGACCGCCGACGAGTCCCCCCACCGTGGCGCCGAATCCGGCGCACCGGGTCTGCGCCGAGCGGCCGATCTCGTCGCCGGCATCTCGGTCGCCGCACTCCTCGCCCTCGTCCTGGTGCGTGGCTGGAACCTCTGGTTCGCGAGCGACGACTGGAACATCATCACCGAGTACACGTCGGGCAACCTGCTGGTGCCCTTCAATGGTCACCTCTCACTCGTGCCCGTGGCGGTGTACCAGGCGCTCTTCCACACGGTCGGGATCGTCGACTACCTGCCGTACCGGATCGCCGGACTCATCGCACTGGCGGTGCTCGGGTGGTGGATCATCCGGTACGGCCGGCAGCGGATCGGACCGTGGACCGCCGCGCTGCTGGTCACGGCCGTGCTCTGGAACTGCTCGGGTTCCACGAACCTGATGTTTCCGTTCCTGATGAACTTCTCGCTGCCCATCGCCGCGCTGATCGCCATCTGGTGGCATCTCGACCGGGACTCCACACGGGATGACGTGGCCGCCGGCGTGTGGTTGACGTTCGCGCTGGCGACGAGCGGTCTCGGCATCATGGCGCTCGCCGCAGCGGTGGTGGAACTCGCGGCTCGTCGGGCCCCGTGGCGACGCTGGTGCGGTGTGCTCCCCGGTGCCGTGGTGTGGTTCGTGTGGTGGGTGGGGCACCGCGAGGCCTCGACGGTGTCGACCGACGTGCCCGCGGTGCTCAGCTACTCGGCTCGCATGTTCCTCGGCGGCACGACATCGGTCGCCTTCGGGTGGCGGCCCGGCGGCGTCGTGCTCGCGATCGCGTTCGTCGCCCTCGTCGCCGTCGCTGCCGGTCGCTGGCGCTCGCTCGACGCCCGGTCGCTCGGCGCACTCGTCGCGCCGGCGACCTTCATCGGCTTCACCGCGCTGACCCGCATCGACATCGTGCCCCGGATCCCGCCGGACGAGCTCCGCTACGGCTGGACGGTGGGCGCGTACCTGCTGCTCGCCGCCGTGGCGCTGTGGCGGCCGACCGATGCCGACGCCGCCGCGCTGCGGCGGGTGCGCACACCGGCGGTGGCGCTCGCGGTCGTGGTCCTCGGCCTCTCCGTGCTCCAACTGCAGGGCGGGCTGACACGTTGGATCGACGACGTCGAGGGCAACACGCCCGGCGTCCGGACGAACCTGTTCGCCACGGAGGCCGTCGGCGCCGACCGCGTGGACGGCTCGATCGTCATGCCCCTGTCGTTCGTTCCCGTCACCACCGGCCGCTACCTCGCGGCCGTCGCCGAGCTGGGCTCACCGATCGATGGGGCCCCCGCCTCGGAGTTCGGTGGGCGCAGCGATCAGCTCGACGCGGCCGACCGGGTGCTGCGGGAGTCGCTCACCCTGGAGCGACTGGCGGACGACACCGTCGACGCCACCACGGCCGGTTGCACCGACACGCTGACCACGGAGCCCGGCACCTCGTTCTCGATCCGACCGGGATCGACCGATGCGGTGCAGGTGCGGCGCTTCGGGACAACGCCCGTCTTCGTGGTCCAGCCCGGAACGCCCGGCCGCTACCGCCTGCCCGCCGACGAGCCCACGGGCAGCGGGGCCCGCGCGCCGTACACGGTCACGGCGACCACACCGGTGATCTGCCCCGCCGGTTGAACGGTCCCGAGCGCGCCCGCCGGTTGCGGCTCGTCACTCCTCGCGACGCCAGGCGGCCAGCGCTCGCGTCTCGATCCAGCGGAACGACAACACGGCCGCGATCACCGAGCCGACGAGCGCCAGCCCGCCCTTCACGACCAGCGGTGCCCCCGGCATGATCGCCACGATCAGGATGTACGTGGGCAGGTGCCAGAGGTAGAGCGAGTACGAACGGGCGCCGACCCAGCGCAGCGGTGACCACGACATCGCCCGCCACAGTCCCCCCGTCCCCGTCGCGACCGCGGCCACCAACAGCGCGGACGCCGCCGCGACGACGGTGAACCCCCAGCGGTACAGCCACGCGTCGGTGACCGACACCACGACGGCGCACACCAACAGCACGGCCGCGCCGGCCAGGCCCACCACGCGGACCGCGGCGTCGGGGAGCAACCGCCGCCGCCACACCACCGCAGCGGCCACGCCCAGGAACATGGAGTCAGCCCGGGTGTCCGTGCGCTCGTACAGCGCCTGGATCGACACACCCCGATGGAACAACCACCATCGCCAGAGGGCGACGAGCAACGCAGCGACGACGAGACCGCCGACCGCCACCCACGGCCGCCGCAGACGCCGGCGCAGCGCGACGACGCCGAGTGCCATGAGGACGTAGAACTGTGCCTCGACAGCGAGGGACCACAGGTGCAGCAGGGCGAACGGGGGCTGGTGACCGAAGCTGAACTGCCAGTTCCCGGTGAACGTCAGCGCGAGGACGACCTGCAGCAGCTGCTCCCGGGCGGAGGCACCGAATGCGAGCGCGACCACGGACTCGACGACGAGGAACACCGCCAGCGGCGGCACGAGTCGACGCAGCCGCCGTCGGGCGAAGTCGCCGGCGTCGAGTGGTGCTCCCCCAGCGGTGGATCGCAACAGCACCGAGGAGATCAGGAATGCCGAGAGCACGATGAACAGGTCGACGCCGAGGAAGCCGCCACGCAGCGCGAAGCGGTACGAGCCCTCGTCGAGGAACGACACGTGCGTCGCCAGCACCGCAACGATCGCCGCGCCACGCAGGCCGTCGAGCGCCGGTTCCGGGCCGAGCTCGCGCACCGGTCGCTCCGCCAGATCAGCGGGCGTGCTCACCGCCACCCACTGTGCAGCGCCGCCATGCCGAGCGCGGCTGCCGCCCCGGCCGCCCAGATCGCGGCACCCTTCGGGAAGCGCACCAGGTTCGAGCCGCGGAGCGGTCGCTCGACGAAACGGAACACCATCCACGCAAGTGCGACCGCGACCGCGAACCGGACGATGATGACCGGCCAGCCCACGAACCACGTGTCGTTCGGCACGATGAAGAACACCAGCGGCCAGTGGATCAGGTACACGGGGTAACTCAAGCGGCCGAGTTGGACCAGCGGACCGAACTGCATCAGGCGCGTCATCGGGCCCGTGACCAGACATCCCATGATCAGACCCAGGTTCACGATCGAGAACGCCGCCAGACCACCGCCGAGCACCCACGGGTCGGACTCGTGCACGAACGCCCACGCGGCGACGGCCACGGCGAGGGAGCACAGTCCGACGATCGGCCACCACTTCGAGCGAGGCATCCCCCGCTGGTGGATCCACACCGCGAGCAGACACCCGGCGACGAGTTCCGAGGCCCGTGTGTCGGTGCCGAAGAACTCGCGTTGCGGCGACGACTGCACGAGCACCATCGACGTGATCGACACCAGACCGGCGGCGATCAGCAGCCCGGTCAGCCAACGGACCAGATGGGCGCCACGAGCCGAGGCGACCAACACGACGACGAACAGGCCGAGGTAGAACTGCTCCTCGATCGACAGCGACCAGAAGATGCCGAGCGGTCCGAGCAGCGCCCAGGTCTCACCCGCCGACGCCCAGTGGATCGCCTGCCAGTTCGCGACGCTGAACAGCGGGCCGGCCACGTGGCTCGCCGGCAGATCGTACGGCGACGTCGGCCACACCAGGCCGAGTGCGGCCACGGCGACGATGACGAGCAACGACGCGGGCAACAACCGTCGGAACCGACGGCTCCAGAACCCACGTCCGTCGATGCCACCGGTGCGCTCGTGCTCGGCGAGCAGCAACGACGTGATCAGGAATCCGGACAGTGCGAAGAACGTGGACGGAGCGAAGAACGAACCCGGGGCGAGCACCCGCTGCGGGTTCCACCCGGCGGTGATCGAGTAGTGGAACAGCGCCACGGGGAACACCAACAGGCCGCGGAGCCCGTCGAGCGCCGGGATGTAGGCGATCCGCGTCGGCCGCTCGACGGCAGCGGTCTGGGACACGCGGCCACGTTAGTGGTCGCACCCGTGGCCTCGGCGGTCCCACCGGGCCACGCACGGCGGGCGTTCCCGCAGGACCGCGCTGCACTACCGTCCGACGGGTGAGCGACGCCGGTCCGCATTCGACCGACCTCGGCCCCGTCGGGACACCAGCCGCACCGGCCCCACCAGCCGCACCGGCCCCACCCGCCGAACCGGCCGATGCGTCGCGACGTGAGCTGATCGGACTCGCCGGCTGGTGGCTGGTCTCCGTGGCCGTCGCCGTCGTGCACAACGGGCTGTGGGCCACACCGAACCTCGAATCGTTCAGCCTCGCTGCCGCCGGCTTCGGGACCTCGCCGTTCGACGCCTCCGCGAACGCCGGCGACTACATCCTCACCGACACCTCGCTCCTGGGTGTGGCGCGCCTGCTCGGCCAGAGCACCCCCCATGCATTCGCCCGGCTGCACCTGGCGCTGCTCTGCGCCGGGTGGGCCGCACTCGTCCTGCTGGCGTGGCGCCGCCGTGGACTCGCCGTGGCCCGGACGCTCACCGTGGTGCTCGCCGTGTCGCCCGTCGTCACCGTCTCGATGCAGTGGCTGGGCCAGCCGGACCCGCTCACCGCCGGTTGCGGCATCGCCATGGTGCTCGTCCGGCGCCGCTGGGCCGTGCTGGCGCTCGGCGTGCTCGCCGGGCTGACCCACCCGGAGCAGGCGGTCGTGATGGCGTTCGCCGCAGCGGTCGTCGTCGCGTCGCTCCCGGAGTCGACGCAGCGCCTCCGAACCGCGACGTTCACGGCACTCGCCGCCGTCGGTGGCGTGCTGCTCGGCCGCGCGCTCACCGAGGTCTGGTTCCGGTTCCACGACATCGTCATCCAGCGCCCCCGCACCGCGTACCTCGAACTCGGCGCGGGCGCGTTCGTCGACCACCACACCCAACAGCCGCTCGGCGTGGTCTGGACGCTGTGGGGGCCACTCTGGATCGTCCTCGTCGGGCTGGCCGCGGCGGCGGTGCTCCGTCGGAGCGATCCGGCGGTCCGAGCACTTCGCCCGCTGTGGATCGCCGTCGCCGTGGTCACCGTCGGTGCGCTGATCCCCGTCGCCGTGACGCTCGACGAGACGCGGGTGTACTCGGTGGTCACCGCGCCGTTGCTCGTGGGTCTGGCCGTGTTGGCCACGCGCCTGGTGCGACCGCGCGTCCTGCTCGTCGGGAGCATCGCGACGTTGGTCGTCGGCGGCATCATCCCCGGCGGGTTCGCCACCGGCGTGACGTCGTGGCGGTCACAGCTCGACAGCCCGGCGATGGCGGTGTTCCTGCTGCGGGGCGAGCAGCCGGAGGGGTCGCCGCCGCTGACGTTCTGGCTGCTGTCACCGTTCGACTTCACGATCCCGACCGTCCCCAGCGGCCCGTGAGCGGCCGGTAGATTGACGACGCCGATGACCGACACCTCCACGAGCGCGCCGGCTCGACGTCTCCGGGCCCCGGCGCTCGGCACGGTGGCGTTGGCACTCGTCGCCTACGTCCCGCTGCTCCTCACCCGTCCCGGCCAGGTCGGTGCCGACACCAAGACCTACCTGTACCTCGACCCGGCGCGACTGCTGTCCCGTGCGGCCTGGATGTGGGACACGAGCATCGGGCTCGGCACCGTCACCCACCAGAACATCGGCTACCTCTGGCCGATGGGACCGTGGTACTGGACGTTCGCCCAGCTCGGCGTCCCGGACTGGGTGGCCCAGCGCATCTGGCTCGGCACGATCATCTTCGCCGCCGGGACCGGCGTGCGGTTCCTGCTCAAGGAACTGCGGTGGGTCGGCCCCGGCGCCACCGTCGCGGCGTTCGCGTACGCCCTCAGTCCCTACCTGCTGCACTACGGGGCCCGTATCTCGGTGATCCTCCTGCCGTTCGCCGGACTCCCCTGGCTGATCGCGCTCGTCGCCCGATCGGTGCGGCGCGGCGGCTGGCGTTGGCCCGCGGTGTTCGCGCTCGTCACGCTGACCGTCGGCGGCGTGAACGCCACGTCGCTGCTGTTGGTGATGGCCGGACCGTTGCTGTGGATGCTGCACACGGTGTTCATCACGCGCGAGGCCACGTTCCGGGCCACGTTCGCCGCCGGTCTCCGCATCGCCGCCCTCACCGTCGCCACGTCGCTGTGGTGGATCATCGGCCTGGTCCTGCAGGGCAGCTACGGGATCCCGATCCTGCGGTACACCGAGACCTACAACACCGTGGCGAACGCGGCGTTGTCGACCGAGCTCGTGCGCGGTCTCGGGTACTGGTTCTTCTACGGCCGGGACTCGCTCGGCGCGTGGATCTCGCCGGCGGCGCGGCTGGCCCAGTCCCCGGGAGCGATGACCGTGTCGTTCCTGATCCCCGGGCTCGCGATCGTCTCGGGGTTCCTCACCCGTTTCCGGAACCGCGGCTACTTCGCGCTGCTGGTGCTCGTCGGAGTCGTGGTCGGCGTGGGCGCCCACCCGTGGGACGGATCGAGTCCACTCGGCGCCGCGTTCCGCGCGTGGTCCGGCACCGACGCGGGACTCGCGTTCCGCTCCACGCCCCGAGCCGTGCCGCTGATCGCACTCGGCCTGGCCGTCATGCTCGGCGCCGGCGTGGCGGCCGTGTGCCGGGTCCGGCCCGCATGGCACCCGGTGGTGGCGGGCACACTGCTGGTGCTGATCTGTCTCAACCAGTGGCCGCTGTTCGGCGGCGAGATGGTCGACCGGAACCTCCGTCGCCCCGAACAGATCCCGAGCTACTGGGATGAGGCCGCAGCCGCGATGGACGCCGGCGATCCCGCCACCCGGGTGCTCGAGGTCCCCGGTACGGACTTCGCGTCCTACCGGTGGGGTGAGACCGTCGATCCGATCACCCCGGGCCTGATCGACCGGCCGTTCGTGGCCCGCGAGCTCATCCCCTACGGGACGCCCGCCGCGGCGAACCTGGTGAACGCCCTCGACGTGCCGCTCCAGCAGGGCACCTTCGACCCGCGCAGCCTGGTTCCGGTCGCCCAGCTCATGGGTGTCGGCACCGTGGCCCATCGGGGCGACCTGCAGTACGAGCGCTTCCGGACGCCCCGC
>CAJBIS010000160.1 GCA_903953195.1 uncultured Actinomycetes bacterium | reverse complement strand
GACTTCCGGCTGACCGAGGCGGCCGCAGATCTGGGTAGCACGCCGTGGCGGGCGTTCCGCAAGGTGATCTTCCCGCTGTCGTTGCCCGGAGTGTTCGCCGGAAGCCTGCTCGTGTTCATCCCGGCCGCCGGCGACTACCTGAACGCCC
Source organism: uncultured Actinomycetes bacterium (assembly GCA_903953195.1). GTDB lineage: Bacteria > Actinomycetota > Acidimicrobiia > Acidimicrobiales > Microtrichaceae > SXMI01. The sequence continues at coordinate 3,982 of CAJBIS010000160.1, read as the reverse complement.
GCTACCTGGGCTCGCCGCAGACATCGATGATCGGCACCGTGGTGCAGAACAAGTTCCTGGTGCAGTTCGACTACCCGCAGGCCGCGGCGCTGTCGCTGGTGCTGATGGTGATCATCACGGTGCTGGTGCTGATCTACTCGCGGTTCCTGGGGACTGAGGGGTTGGCGGTATGAGGTCCGCCCCGTTCCGTCGTCAGGGGGTCACGTCGTGACCATGGCCGAGGGTGCCGCGCCGCCCGTCTTCGCCGAGGTGCGTCCGACCCCGGGTGGGTCCGACTCGCCGCAGCGGGTGGGCGCGGGCTGGGGTCGGCGGATCCTCACCCTCGTGGCGGTCTGCATCTACATCTACCTGTTCCTGCCGCTCATCAACATCGTCGTCTTCACGTTCAACAACCCGTCCGGACGATTCAACCTCGAGTGGGAGGGGTTCACGCTCGCGAACTGGGCCGAGCCGTTCAAGGAGGCCCAGCTCACCGACGCCTTCCTCCGGAGTCTGCTCGTGGCCGCGGTCTCGGTGACCATCGCGCTCGTCTTCGGCTCGCTGATGGCCATCGCGCTGTCGCGCTACCGGTTCACCGGCAACAAGGTCACCGAGGTGTTCCTGATCCTGCCGCTGACGACCCCCGAGATCGTGCTCGGCGCCTCGCTCTACCAGCTGTTCCTCGGCCAGAACGTGGTGCTGGGGTTCTCGACGGTGGTGATCGCCCACATCATGTTCCTCGTCAGCTTCGTGGCCATGACGGTGAAGGCCCGCGTCCGCGGGTTCGACTGGACGGTCGAGGACGCGGCCATGGATCTGGGCGCGCCACCCATGCGGGTGTTCTGGCGGATCACCTTCCCGCTGATCCTGCCCGGCATCCTGGCGGCGGCGCTGCTCAGCTTCGCCATCTCGCTCGACGACTACATCGTCACCGACTTCACACGGGGCGAGTACACGACGTTCCCGATCCAGGTGAACAACGCCTTCCGCGTGAGCTTCCCGCCTCAGGTGAACGTGCTCGCCACGATCATCCTGATCGTCAGTCTGTTGCTGTTCGCCATCGGCCCGCTCGCCCAACGGCGTCGCGCGGCCCGAACCTGAGGACCACATGCACACCACCGAAGAACTCCAGGAGCTCGCCCAGCGACACGTGTGGGGCCACTTCTCGCAGCTCGCGCCCACGAACCCGGCCGAGATCGCCGTCATCGAACGCGGCGAGGGGGCCTACGTCTGGGACTCGAACGGCAAGGAGTACCTCGACGGTCTCGCCGGCCTGTTCACGGTCCAGGCGGGTCACGGCCGCACGATGATCGCCGAGGCGATGGCCGAACAGGCGTCGCAGCTCGCGTACTTCCCGTTGTGGACCTACACGCACCCGATGGGCATCGAGCTCTCGGCGAGGCTGGCCGAGCTCGCGCCCGACCACATGAATCGTGTCTTCTTCACCACGGGTGGCGCCGAGGCGGTCGAGGCGGCGTGGAAGCTGGCACGTCAGTACCACCGGCTGCACGGCGAACCCGGCCGCTACAAGGCGATCGCCCGGAACGTCGCCTACCACGGCACGACCATGGGGGCGCTCGCACTCACCGGTGTCGAGGCGATCCGCAGCACCTTCGAGCCGCTCACACCGGGCGCCATCCACGTCGAGAACACCAATCGGTACCGGTGCGCGTTCTGCGCCGCCGGACCCGAGTGCACGTTGCAGTGCGCCGACGACATCGAGCGGGCCATCCTGCGAGAGGGACCGGAGACCGTCGCCGCAGTGTTCCTGGAACCGGTGCAGAACGCCGGTGGCTGCTTCACGCCGCCGCCCGGCTACTTCGAGCGGGTGCGTGAGATCTGCGACGAGTACGGCGTGCTGCTGGTCTCCGACGAGGTGATCTGCGCGTTCGGCCGGCTCGGGACGATGTTCGGATGTGAGCGGGTGGGCTCGAAGCCGGACCTGATCACCATGGCCAAGGGACTCACCTCCGGATACTCGCCGCTGGGTGGCGTGATGGTGTCGGACCGCGTCGCCGAACCGTTCCTCGGCGAGGGTGAGATGTTCCTGCACGGGGTCACCTTCGGGGGGCACCCCGTGAGCTGCGCCGCGGCGCTCGCCAACCTCGACATCTTCGCGGCCGAGGACCTGACCGGCCGGGTGATGGAGCACGAGGCCGCGTTCCGTGGCGCGCTCGACACGCTGGCCGACCTGCCCATGGTCGGCGACATCCGGGGCATGGGCTACTTCTACGGCATCGAGCTGGTGAAGAACCGTGACACGCGCGAGTCGTTCACCGAGGAGGAGGGCGAGCGACTGCTACGGGGTCTGTTGTCGCCGCGACTGTTCGAGGCCGGACTCATCTGTCGGGCCGACGACCGCGGTGATCCGGTCATCCAGTTGTCACCGCCGCTCGTGGCCGGTCCCGAGGAGTTCGATCGGATCGCGACGTCGATCCGCACCGCACTGGTCGAGTCGATGGAGGAGTTGTCGTCATGACGATCGTGGGCGTCCCCGCCGAGATCAAGCCCGATGAGTACCGCGTCGCCATCACCCCGGACGGGGTGCGCGAACTGCATCTGCACGGCGTCGACGTGCTCATCGAGGCCGGCGCCGGCATCGGCGCGTCCATCCCCGATGAGGACTACGTCGCCGCGGGCGCCTCGATCGCGGCGACCGCGGCCGAGGTCTGGGAGCGCTCCGACATCGTCTGCAAGGTCAAGGAGCCGCTGGCCAGCGAGTTCGAGTACTTCCGCGAGGGCCTGGTGCTGTTCACCTACCTGCACCTCGCGGCGTACCCGGCAGTCGCCGACGCGCTCCTCGATCGCGGCGTCATCGGTGTCGCCTACGAGACGGTGCAGCCGGCCGACGGCACCCTGCCGCTGCTCGCACCCATGAGCGAGGTCGCGGGCCGCATGTCGGTGCAGATCGGCGCCCACTTCCTCGAGCGGCACAACGGTGGACGCGGTGTCCTCATGGGTGGCGCCCCCGGCGTTCGTCCGGCCCGGGTCGTGGTGCTCGGCGCCGGCAACGTCGGCTGGAACGCCGCGTGGATGGCGGCGGGCCTCGAGGCCGAGGTCGACCTGTTGGACAAGAACGTCGAACGGCTCCGGTGGGTCGACCAGATCCAGATGGGGCGCGTGACCACGCTGACGTCGAACCGCGGTCAGGTGGAGCGGGTGGTCGAACAGGCCGATCTGGTGATCGGTGCGGTGCTGGTGCCCGGCGGTCGGGCGCCGGTGGTCGTCTCCGAGGACATGGTGGCATCCATGCGTCCCGGTGCCGTCGTCGTCGACATCGCCATCGATCAGGGCGGCTGCATCGAGACCTCACGTGAGACCACCCACCACGACCCGACGTTCGTCGTCCACGACGTCGTCCACTACGCGGTCGGCAACATGCCCGGAGCGGTGCCGCACACGTCCACGTACGCGCTGACCAACGTGACGTTGCCGTACCTCGCCGAGCTCGCCCGGCTGGGTGTTCGCCAGGCGGTCGCCGTCGATGCCGCGCTGGCACTCGGGGTGAACACCGCCGGCGGTCACGTCGTCAACGCCGCGGTCGCCGAGGCGCTGGGCAAGGCCGCCGTCGACGTGCACGACGTGCTCGGTTCCTGACGTGTCGTCGCCCACGCCGGCGGTGGCGGCCCGGTCCGAGGTGCTGGACGAGACCGACAAGGCGATCGTCCGGGAACTCCAGGTGGACGGTCGGATGTCGTACGCGCATCTGGCTCCGCGCGTCGGGCTCTCGCAGGCGGCGGTGCGTCAACGGGTGCAGCGCCTCATCGACGGCGGTCTCATGCAGGTGGTCGCCGTGACCGACCCGCTCAAGCTGGGGTTCACCGTGCAGGCCATGGTCGGTGTCCGCGCCAGTGGCGATCTGCGGGCGTTGGCCGCCCGGCTCGCGGCGGTCGAGGAGATCGACTACGTGGTCGTGACCTCGGGCAGTTTCGACCTGCTGCTCGAGGTGGTCTGCGTCGACAACGACGCGCTGCTCGACCTGTTGGACCGTGATGTCCGGAGT
>CAJBIS010000159.1 GCA_903953195.1 uncultured Actinomycetes bacterium | reverse complement strand
TCGACTGGAACGACGCCGCCTCGATCGCGGCACTGCGTGCCGAGACGTTCGACCTCGACGCCCTGAGCGGACGCGGCCACGCCCACGAACGACTCGACCAACTGGTCGTCGAGTTGCTGCTCGGCGTGCGATGAACCGTCGCAGGTTGGTGGCCGGCGTCGACTCGTCGACACAGGCCACCAAGGTCGAACTCCGTGACGCCGAGACGGGCGAACTCGTCGCACGAGGTCGGGCGCCGCACCCGCCGACGACGCCGCCGCGGTCCGAACAGCATCCCGATGCATGGTGGGACGCGCTCCGCGCCGCGCTCGCCGGCTGCGGCGAGCACCGACGTGACGTCGCCGCGATCTCGGTCGCCGGACAACAGCACGGACTCGTGTGTCTCGACGACCGCCAGCAGGTGCTGCGTCCTGCGCCGCTCTGGAACGACACCTCGGGCGCCGCGGCCGCCGACCGGCTCGTCGCCCGGCTCGGACGCCGCACCTGGGCCGAGGCCTGCGGCAGCATTCCCGTCGCCAGCTTCACGATCGCCAAGCTGGCCCACCTCGCCTCCGCCGAGCCCGATGTGATCGAGCAGACCGCGCACGTCCTGCTGCCGCACGACGAGCTCACCCGTCGGCTGACCGGCCGGATCGTCACCGACCGCGGCGACGCATCGGGCACCGGATGGTGGTCACCCGCCGCCGGGGACTACCGACTCGACCTGCTCGAACTCGCCGCACCCGATCTGGCCGAGGAGTCCTGGCTCCCCGAGGTCCTCGGACCGGCCGAGGTCGCCGGCACCCTCACGGCCGAGGCGGCCGTCGCACTCGAACTCCCCGAGGGGATCCCGGTCGGACCGGGCACCGGCGACAACATGGCGGCGGCCCTCGGACTCGGCCTCGGGGTCGACGCCGTGGCGCTGTCACTCGGCACGAGCGGCACCGTGTTCGCCACGACGGAACGTCCCACCGCCGACGCGTCGGGCGCGGTCGCCGGGTTCGCCGACGCCACCGGTCGCTACCTGCCACTGGTGTGCACACTGAACGCCACCGGTGTCACCGACGCGGCCGCCCGCCTGCTCGGCGTCGACCTCGACGGCTTCGACGCACTCGCCCTGAGCGCGCCCACCGGGTCGAACGGCGTGACGCTGCTCCCCTACTTCGCCGGCGAACGGACCCCCGATCGCCCGCACGCCTCGGGCGTGCTGAGCGGGCTGCGCACCGACCTGGACCGTGACCAGTTCGCACGTGCCGCCGTCGAGGGCGTGCTGTGCGGGCTGCTCGACGGCTACGACGCACTCAGCACCCAGCTCGGCGGCGCGCCGAGCGGCGACCACCTGCTGGTCGGCGGCGGTGCGCGGTCACCGGCGTACCGACAGGTGCTGGCCGACCTCACCCAGCGCGACTGGCTCGCCGTCGACGAGGAGGAGACGGTGGCCCGGGGCGCCGCGGTCCAGGCCGCCGCCGTGCTGGCCGACACGACCGTCGACGACGTCGTGACCAACTGGGACCGGCCGCCGACGCGGGCGGTCGAACCGTCGACGCCCGCCACCGCCGCCGCCGTGGTTCGGGCCCGCTACCGCGAGCTGCGCGACCGCACCTAGGGAGCGAGGCGGCGCAGAACGGCGTCGGCGCCGTCCATGATCTCGGCGATGATCTCGGCCACCGGCGGCGCTCCGTCGATCGCGCCCACGACCTGACCGGTCGGGAGAATGCCCACCTCGACCTCGCCGTCGACGACCGAGGCCTTCGTCATCATCGGCGCGTTCGCCGCCAGCGCCACCTGCGACCAGGTCAGGTCCTGATCGGAGTGCATCCGGAGCCCGGTCTTCATCAGGTCCACCGGCGACAGGCCGCTCTGCGACGCGAACCGGACGGCGTTCGATGCCGCCCGAGGGAATCGCAACGGCCCCGGCATCCGCTCGAGCGCCTCGATGAACTTCGTGCGGATCACCCGCTGCGGCGCGCCGTCGATCGACGACGTCACCACCGTGCCGGTGAGCGGCGTCGACAGGTACACGTCCTTGACGTGGTCGGGCACGTGACTCTCGGCGCTCAACAGGAACCGGGTCCCCATGGCGACGCCGTCGGCGCCGTACGCCAACGCCGCCACGAGACCGCGTCCGTCGTGGAACCCGCCGGCGCCGAGGACGACCACGTCGGTGCCCTCGAGCGCGTCGGCCACCTCGCCGAGCAACAACGAGGTGGGCACCGATCCGGTGTGGCCGCCTCCCTCGCCGCCCTGCGCGATCACGGCGCTCACACCCATGTCCGCCACCTTCTCGGCGTGGCGGCGGGCGCCGACCGTGACGATCGTGGCGACGCCGGCATCACGGAGCTGCGCCACCTGCTCGGGCCGGGGCGCGGCGGCGAAACTCGCGACCGGTACGCCGCGGGTCACGATCAGGTCCAGCCGCTCGGCGGCGTCGGGCTGACTGGGCAGCAGGTTCACACCGAAGGGGGCGTCGGTCCGGTCCTGCACCTTCGAGATCGCCGTCTCGAGTTCCTCGAGCGTCATCGTCGCCGAGGCCAGGATGCCGAGGCCGCCGGCCGACGACGTCGCCGCGGTCAGGCGAGCACCGGAGACCCAGCCCATGCCGGTCTGCACGATCGGGTAGCGGACGCCGAACAGCTCACAGGCGCGCGTGTGCAGTGCCGGATGACGGCCGCCGTTCGTCGGCTCAGAGCCGCTCGCCTCGGTGTCGCTCACTGGTCGGGCACCTCGGCGAACCGGAGACCGCCCGGATCGAGCCACTCCAGCGCCGCGGCCTCATCGGCGTCGGGGCCTCGGCTCGTGGGCACGTCGCCGTCGACGACCACGTCGCAGCCTGTCGCCTCGAGCACCTCGTCGACGGTCACGCCCGGGTGCACCGACGCGAGCCGGAGCGTGGGCACGCCGTTCTCGTCGGCGGCGCCGAAGTCGAACGTGCAGAGATTCGTGACCACGCGACGGATCTCGTGGAACCGCGACGACACCGCGCCCAGCTCGGCGGCGCGGTCGTACCCGATGCCGCAGACGACGTCGACGGACTCGACGACGACCTTGGGTGAGTGGTTCGGCACCCAGTAGCTCGTCGTGTGGTTGATCGTGTTGCCCGGCGCGCCGCGGAAGCCGAGCAGCTGCGACTTCGGCTGGTGCCAGTCGCCGATGGCGGCGATGTTCTGGTTGCCGTAGCGGTCCACCTGGGTAGCGCCCATCATCACGTGACGTTTGCCCTGCCAGAGGAGACCGAACAACTCGCGGTACGGGTTCCACGAGCCGACGACTCGCTGGGCCAGTCTCGCCTCCTCGTCGAGTCCGACCGGCGGCACGTTGTCGAGCAACGAGTAGAAGCCGTCGGTGAGGACCAGATGCGGTTCGAAGGTGGCGGCGGCCAGTCGACCGCCGACCAGCGGCAGGTTCCCGATCGGGTTGCACAGCCGCTCGCCATCACCGCGGAACGCCTCGGCGATGGCGACAGCGCACACATCAGCTCGTCGTGGGTCGCTCATGACGCCAGCTCCTTCACCTTGGCCTGGTAACCCGCCTCGTCGAGGTCGAGGAAGTCCGTCCGGAACTCGTCCCAGGCCTCGTCGGACTTCGCCGTCGCGG
>CAJBIS010000158.1 GCA_903953195.1 uncultured Actinomycetes bacterium | reverse complement strand
CGTCGAGTCGCTCGACGCCGTCGAGGCGGCAGGGGTCGATCGGGCCGAGTCGGCCGAGTCGACCGAGTCGGCCGGGGCCTGAGCAGGCCGCTCAGTCGACTCGTTCGGCCGCGGCGACCAGGAGATCGACCTCGTCGACGATCGCGGCTGCGAGCAGTCGCACCTCGTCACGGGCGTCGAGGTCGCCGGTGACGCCGAACGCGAGCTGCCCGTTGTACGACAGGATCGCGGTGCCGACCCGCATCCCCTGGATGATCGGGACGAACGGCAGGTAGCCCAGCAGTTCGCGACCCAGGCAGTAGATCGGGAACTGCGGCCCGGGCACGTTCGTCGTGACGGTGGTGACGGAGCGCTGCGACGCCACCTGTTGGGCCCGCATGCCGAGCCGGGTGGCGCCGCTCAACAGCGCCGGCGGCGCCAGGTTACCGAGGCGGACGAGGAACTCGCCGGCGTCGTCCATGTGCGACACCTTCAGCGTGTCCATGCGGGAGCGCACCGCGTCGAGGCGGGCGAGCGGGTCGTCGAGTTCGACGGGGAGCTCGAGCAGGAGGGCGCTCACCCGGTTGTCCGGGACGCCGTCGGCGTCGGCCGAGCGCACCGACACCGGCACGAGTGTCGTCACGGTGGTCGGTTCCACCCGGTCGCCGTCGGTGAGCAGCACCCTGCGGTAGGCACCGGTGACCGCGGCGAGCACGACGTCGTTCACGGTGCCGCCGAGCCCGGCGCGCACCTGTCGGATCGAGTCGAACGGCACCACGCTGTGCGACCAGGCGCGGTGGGGGCCGATCGACCCGGTCAGATGCGACGGTGCGGTGAGCGACAGGTTGCGGGCCAGTCGCCCGACCCCGGCGACGAGTGTCCCGGCGCGACGCAGCCCCTTCTCCGGGTGCATCACGTAGTCGGGCAGGTTCGCGACCAGGGCGGCGCCGTCGTGCACGAACCCGGCGGCGGCGCCGGCGAGCAGCTCGCCGGTTCCGGGTGCGGGCGTGGGCGTCCACGGTGTGGGCTCGGCCGGCTCCACTGCGTCGGGACTGAGGTCCAACAGCGCGGTGAGCAGGCCGACGCCCGAGATGCCGTCGACCATGCAGTGGTGCACCTTGAAGATGAGCGCCCAGCGTCCGCCCTCGAGTCCCTCGACGAGCCACGTCTCCCACAGGGGGCGGGCCCGATCGAGCGCCTGCGACATGAGTCGACCCATGAGCGCCTCGAGTTCGGCGGTCCCGCCCGGCGCGGGGAGCGCGGTGTGGCGGAGGTGGTACTCGATGCGGAAGTGCGGGTCGTCCACCCACACCGGGCGCCCGAGTTCGAGCGGGACGTTGCGGACGACCTGGCGGTAGCGGGGGATCGCGTCGAGCTTCGAGGCGACGAGCGCGCCGAGCTCGTCGAGCGTCGGCGGCGTGCCGTCGAAGATGCACACGCCGGCGATGTGCATGTGGTTGATCTGGTCCTCGAGGTGCAGGAACTCCGCGTCGAGTGATCCGAGTCGGTCCATCAGCGTGTGGCTCCCTGGTGCGAGGTCGACCCGGCGCCCTGCTCGGCGGCGCGGGCGATGTTCCGGATCATGTCGCCGAACACGATGCCGTGGAACGGGCTGATCAGCCGCCAGTAGGCGTGACCGGCGAGCCCTCGGGGCAGGAACAGGGCGCGCTGGTCGAGGGTGCAGGTTCCGGGTCGGTCGCCGGGGCGGACACGGAACTCGAGCCACGCCTCGCCCGGGAGCCGCATCTCGGCGCGCAGACGCAGCAACGTGGGACGTTCGAGCGCCTCGACCCGCCAGAAGTCGACCGCTTCGCCGGTGAGCAGCTCGTCCGGGTGGCGGCGACCTCGGCGGAGTCCGACGCCGCCGACGAGTCGGTCGAACAGGCCCCGGATGGCCCACGCCAGCGCCCACGAGTACCAGCCGTGTTCGCCGCCGATGCCCTCGACGACGTGCCACACCGCGTCGACCGGCGCGTCCACGGGGCGGCTCCGTTCGTCGCGGTAGGCCGATCCGCCGCTCCACGCCGGGTCGGTGGGCATCGGGTCGCTCGGTGCGCCCGCCCACCCCGCACCCGACCACCGGGTCGCCACGTCGAGGTTGCGCACCCGCGCCAGTGCGAGCTGGACCGAGTCGTCGAAGCTGATCGGCTCGATCGGGACGAACTCGTTGATGTCGGACTCCTTGGTGCGCACCGAGTTGCGCAGCGACTCGATGAGCGGCTGGGCCAGCGACTTCGGTACCGGGGTCACCACGTTGACCCACTGGCTCGAGAGCCACGGACTGAGGACCGGCACCGGGATGATGACCCGTCGGCGCAGTCCGGCGATCGCGGCGTACCGCTGCATCATCTCGCGGTACGTGAGGACGTCGGGGCCGCCGATGTCGAAGCGGCGGTTCGTGTCGGCCGGCATGTCGGCGGCGCCCATCAGGTAGCTGAGCACGTCGCGCACCGCGATGGGCTGCGCCTCGGAGTTCACCCATCTCGGAGTGACCATGACCGGGAGCCGTTCGGTCAGGTAGCGGAGCATCTCGAAGCTCGCACTGCCGCTGCCGATGATGACGCCGGCCTGCAGCACGACCGCGGGAACCTCGCCGTCGAGCAGGATCTGACCGACCTCGGAACGCGAGGCCAGGTGCGGTGACGCCTGCTCGTCGGCGGGAGGTTCCAGCCCGCCGAGGTAGATGATGCGGCGGACACCTGCGGCGGCCGCCGCCTCGGCGAGGTTGGTCGCGGCCAGCCGGTCCGTCGACTCGAACGCCGTCGCACCGCCGATGGAGTGGACCAGGTAGTAGACGAGATCGACACCATCGAGGGCCCGGTCCAGGTCGGCCCGATCGAGGGCGTCGCCGCGGACGACCTCGGCTCCAGCGGCCCACTCGACGTCGCGGAGCTTCTCGGGTGACCGACTGAGGCAGCGCACCTCGTGTCCGGCGTCGATCAGGAGAGGACCGAGGCGCCCGCCGATGTAGCCGGTCGCCCCGGTGAGCAGGATGCGCACCGGCTCAGGCTACGGGCGGTTCGTTAGGGTGTGTGGCCATGGGCACCGCATCACGCCGCTTCGGGTTCG
>CAJBIS010000157.1 GCA_903953195.1 uncultured Actinomycetes bacterium | reverse complement strand
GTCGGCATCTGCCTCGTGTTCGCCGGTGCAACCGCCGTCAACTGGTTCACCTGGAGCGAGGACTCCCCGAAGCTCTCGGCCTCGGCACCCGAGGCCCAGGCCGAGGCCGCCGAGGTGGGTGCGCTCGCCGAGGTGCCCGACCGCTGCTCGAACGTCGTCAGCGGGCTGCGCGCATCGGAGTCCGAGGGGGAGTCGTCCGCCGGTGGCGCCGAGGCCCCTTCAGTGGAGGCCCCCGCCGGTGAGGGCGCCGCTCCGGCGGTCGGCCCGGGTGTGGGCGAGTCGGCCTCGGTCGCCACGCCGACGGCCGCGACGACGGCGACGTCGGGTGGCGGTGGCAAGGGCGAGGAGACCCTCACCCGCCCGATCGTCACGTGCGCCACGTGGATCGACACCGACGAGGCGCTGGTGACCTGGGGCACCCAGATCGATGGCCTCTCGGTGATGATGCTCGTGATCGTCACGATCATCTCGTTGCTCGTCCACGTCTTCTCGACCGACTACGTCCACGGCGATCGTCGGTACACGCACTACTTCGCATTCCTCAGCCTGTTCACCGGCTCGATGCTCTTCTTCGTGCTCTCGCAGAGCACCTTGCAGATGATCGTGGGCTGGGAACTCGTCGGCGTCTGTTCGTTCGCGCTGATCGGCCACTGGTGGGAGGAGAAACCCAACTCCGACGCGGCGCTCAAGGCGTTCCTCACCAACCGAGTCGGCGACGTCGGCCTGCTCGTCGGCATGATCGTGTTGTTCTTCGCCGCCGGGAAGTCGTTCTCGATCCTCGACATCAACATCCTCGCCCAGGAGGGCGAGATCCGACACGGGGTGCTGCTCGTGGCGTCGTTGTGTCTCATCACGGCGGTGATGTCGAAGTCGGGCCAGTTCATCCTCCACACATGGCTGCCCGACGCCATGGCCGGCCCGACACCGGTGTCCGCGCTCATCCACGCGGCGACCATGGTGGTCGCCGGCATCTACATGGTCGCCCGCCTGTACCCCGTGTTCTTCGACGGCCTGGCCATCTCGGGATCGTCGGTGAACGCACTCGCCGTGGTCGGAGCGGTGACGGCGCTGTTCGGTGCGCTCCTGGCCTTCGTCCAGAAGGACATCAAGAAGGTCCTCGCCTACTCGACCGTCTCGCAGCTGGGCTTCATGGTGACCTCACTCGCCGTCGGCGCATGGACCGCGGCGATGTTCCACCTGTTCACGCACGCCTTCTTCAAGGCCTGCCTGTTCCTCGGTGCCGGCTCGCTCTCGCACGCCTGTCACCACAGCTTCAACATGGTCGACGACATGGGCGGTCTCCGGAAGATCATGCCGAAGACGTTCGCCACCTACCTGATCGGCACGCTCGCGTTGGCCGGCATCTTCCCGTTGTCAGGGTTCTGGTCCAAGGACGAGATCCTCACGGGTACCGGTTCGTTCCCCGGATCGGACGGAGCCAACGGTTCGTACCACGTGATGATGGTGATGCTGCTGATCGCGGCGTTCTGCACCGCCGCCTACATGACCCGGACGATCTGGTACGCGTTCTTCGGCGAGTTCCGAGGTCACGGGCACCCGCACGAGTCCGGCCCGCGCATCACGATCCCGCTCATCATTCTCGCCACGCTCGGTGCCATCGTCGGCATCGCCAACCTTCCGGCCGAGTTCGACTTCCTCCCCGAGGGCGCGCTGACGAGGTTCGAGAAGTTCGTGGAACCGGTCGGGCTCTACTTCCCGGCGATCACCCACGCCTCGTTCAACCCGGTGCTCGCCGTCGTGTCGGTGGTGGTCGCGCTCAGCGGCATGCTCGTGTCGTATCTGTACTTCTGGAAGGGCGCGTTCAAGCCGCTGCAGGGGCTCTCGGAACGCAGTGCGCTGGCTCGCCGGGGCAAGGCGATCCTCGTGAACAAGTACGGCTTCGACTGGCTCTACACGACCGTCATCGTCGGCTTCGTCAAGGGCCCGCTGGCCCGGGCGACGAACTGGTTCAACCAGACGGTGCTCGACGGCATCGTCAACGGTGTGGGCAAGGGCGGCGTGCGCGCCGGCCAGTTCGTCTACGACAACATCGACCAGACCGTGGTCGACGGCGCCGTCAACGGCGCGGGTGCCGCGGCGTCGGGGTCCGGTGGGGTGCTGCGGCACCTGCAGACCGGCCGGATCCAGCAGTACACCGCATTGTTCTTCGCCGCGGCGGCCATCCTGGCCGGCGTCTTCATTCTGTTCGTCGGCTGATCAAGTAGGGAGACCGACTTCCCATGACTGAGTTCCTGAACGACTGGGGCCTGATCCTCATCACCTTCGTGCCGCTCGTCGGCGCATTGGTGATGCTGCTCGTCCCCAAGGAGTCCGAGAGCACCCACAAGCTGATCGCGCTGGTGACATCGCTCGCCGCGCTGTTCGTCGGCCTGTTGTTGCTGGCGGACTTCAACTATTCGGACGCGGGCAACCTGCAGTACGTCGTCGACAAGCAGTGGATCGAGGTCATCAACTCCTCGTTCATCCTGGGCCTCGACGGGTTGTCGCTCCCGCTGCTGATCCTCACCGTCGGCATCATGCCGCTGGTGTTCATCTACTCGTGGAACCACATCCCGGAGCCCGGGAACGTCAAGGCGTTCTTCATCCTGATGCTCGTACTCGAGACCGGCATGATCGGCTCGTTCCTCGCCGAGGACCTGATCCTCTTCTTCGTGTTCTTCGAGGTCGTCCTCCTGCCGATGTTCTTCATGATCGGCGTCTGGGGCGGCCCCGAACGCAAGTACGCGTCGATCAAGTTCTTCCTCTACACGCTCTTCGGTTCCGCCCTGATGATCGTGGCGTTCATCGCACTGTCGTACCTGTCGCAGACCCAGACGTTCGACATGCGCCAGCTCACGGCCTTCGGTGGTGCCGGGATCGCTCGCACGACGCAGATCATCATCTTCGGCGGCATGTTCATGGGCTTCGGCATCAAGGTGCCGATGTTCCCGTTCCACACCTGGCT
>CAJBIS010000156.1 GCA_903953195.1 uncultured Actinomycetes bacterium | reverse complement strand
GGACGCGGGGATGACCGCGGCGTCCGGTTGGTCCTCGACGACCGTCCGACCGTTGCTCCGGAGCAGGACGCAGGACGTGTCCGGGAGGTTGCCCAACGTCGGTGCCGCGTCCGCCGTCGCCGCCCGCTGTGCCGACGTCCGCGTCACCCACTCGGGCACGCGACGCGCCGAGGCGACCGGCGTCGCCACGCGCTGCGACGCCTCGGTTCCGACCGCCACGTCGACCGCCGGGCCGCTGAGCGCCCACCACCCGAGCACCGCCGCCCCGGACACCGCGAGCACGATCGGGGCGATCGACCGCCGGCGCGTCCCCGACGTGCCGGCGGCGTGGCGCGGACGTCGGACCACACGCTCGACGGGTTCCGGCTCGCTCATGTGTCGAGCCCGCGTCGCTGCAGGAAGCGCTGCCGTCTCGCCAGGTGGCCCAGCGCGGCCACGGCGCGCTCGGCCGACGGGTAGCAGAGACGCCCCGACGCCCGGACCGCCGCGGGACCGGCGTTGTCCGGGAACGCCACCGCCAGTTCGGTCGCGGTCAGCAGCGGCTTGCCGGTCGACACCGAGATGGCGGCGGCGGCCTCGGCGAAACGGGCGTCCTGACGCTCGTGGTACGCAACGATCCGCTCGGTGCCGTGGTCCGGATAGAAGCCGCCCTCGCGCAGCAGACGCGCCTGGTTCGACTGGATCCCGAGCCCCAGGAAGATCACGGCGTCGACGTCGTCGTGGGCCGCCACCAGCTCGAGGACGGCCGGCACGGTGTCGCGGGTCTCGCCGCCGGCGAGATCGATCGGATTGTTGCGACTCCACCGGGGCGGCAGCAGCTCGTCGAGCGACGCCCGCAGGTCCTCCGGCAGGACCGCGAGCTCCAGGTCCGGGTGACGGGTGACGGCGTCGGCGGCGAGCACGCCCCACCCGCCGACGGTGGTCACGATCGCGACGCTGGGACCTCGGGGCAGCGGCTGGGTCGCGAACGTGGCTGCGGCATCGAACGCATCCTCGGCACCGCTCGCTCGCGTGATACCGACCTGGCGGCAGAGCCCGTCGAACGTGGCGTCGTCGGTGGCGAGGGACCCCGTGTGGCTCGCCGCGGCGCGGGCGCCACCCTCGGTCGCTCCGCCCTTGAGCACCACGAGTGGCTTCGCTGCGGCCGCCGAGCGCAGTCCCCGAGCGACGTGTCGTCCGTCCGCCAGACCCTCGATGTAGGCGAGTGAGACGCGCGTCGCGGGGTCGACAGCGAGGAACTCGAGCACGTCGACGACGTCGGTGGCAGCGGCATTGCCCGCCGAGACGGCCCGGGCGATCCCGACGCCGGTCGAGCACGACCAGTTGAGGAAACTCGACACCAGGTTGCCGGACTGGCTGACGACGCTCACGTGGCCGGCCGGCGGGTACGGGGCGACGATCTGCGCGCACAGTGACGACGGCGTGGACACCACACCCTGTCCGTTGGGGCCGATGAGCAGCAGGCCGAGCTCGTCGCAGAGTTCGACGAGCGCGGCCTGTTCCGCACGGCCGTCCTCACCGGACTCGCCGTAGCCCGCCGACGCCAGGAACGCGGCGCGCACCCCGATGGCCGCGGCGTCGCGCAACACGCCGGGCACGGCGGCCTTCGGCGTGCAGACGAACACGAGGTCGGCGCTGCCGGGTTCGAGCTCGGCGACCGACGGCACGGTGTCGATCCCCAGCACCCGGGCGCCCTCACGGTTCGTGGCGCCGATCCGGCCGCGGTAGCCGCTCGTGATCAGGTTGTGCAGACTCACGAACCCGAACTTCCCGGGATGCGTCGACGCCCCGGCCACGACCACGCCCGCCGGGTCGAACAGCGCCCGGAAGGCGGCGGCGTCGTGGCGCGGTCCCGTCGGCGCCGCCGACGCGTCCGGCGAACGCCCGGGATCCGTGTCGTCGATCTCCACGAGCGCGTCGACCGCGATCGGACGCCCGTCGGCGACGATCAGCGGGTTGAGGTCCACCGAGACGACCTCCGGATGCGCCTCGGCGAAGCGGGACAGCCCCACGAGTGTGGCGACGAGCGACGCGCGGTCCACCGCGGGCTCACCCCTGAACGCCCCGAGCAACGCCTGCGAGTCGAGCTGCTCGATCATCTCGGCGGCATCGACCTCGGTGATCGGCACCACTCGCGCTGCGATATCGGCGATCGCCTCCGCGAGCACCCCGCCGACCCCGAGCAGCACGGTGTGGCCGAACGCCGGGTCGGTGGCCAGGCCGGCGATCAGCTCACGCCGTCCGGCGACCGCCGGGGCGATCAGCACACCGCTCACGCCGTCCTCGGGCCGGCCGGCGGCCAGCAGTTCACCCACGGCGACGCGGAGCTCGTCGTCGTCGCCGATCCCCAGTCGCACGAGCCCCCGCTCACTCTTGTGTGCGATCGCGTCACCGCAGAGCTTCGCCACCACCGGGTAGCCCAGACCCGCCGCCGCGGCGACGGCACCGTCCGGGTCGGATGCGAGCACGGCGTCGACGAGTGCGATCGACGGCTCGGCGGCGAGCGCGTTCCGGGACTCCACCTCGGACAACGTGTGCGGCATCCGAGCACACTAGGCAACCCGGTCCCGGCCGGCGGCGCGCCGGACGTAGGATGCCCGCCGTGCAGATCGTCGCCGCACTCTTCATCGACGAGATCGAGATGCGTCAGGTTCCCGGTCCGGCCACCCGGATCGACCTGCGGGGCATCCAGTTCTCGGCTCCGGCTCCCACACCGTTTCCCGTCACGATCACGCCGCACCTGGTGGTCCTGATCCGGTGCGCTCCCGGCGATGTGGGATCCGGTGTGCTCGAGGTGGTCTTCGACCGCGACGGCGAGGAGGTGGCGCGCAACGTCGCCCCGGTCACCGTCGAGCCGGGCCGGTTCACCCGACAGCTGGTCCAGGCCGAGCTGACCTTCGACGAACCCGGAACGATCGAGGCCCGCTGTCGCATCGACCAGGGTGACCCCATCGTCGTGCCGTACACGCTCCTCGAACCAGTGTCGGAGTGATCTGACCGTGCTCACCGCGGCGGCACTCTCCGAGCATCCGGTTCCGTCGGCCGCCGTCGGCGAGTGCATCGGCGAGCTGCTCGATCGCAGCGCGTTGCTGCCGGAGCCGAGACCACCGGATCTGGTGGCCGTGTTCTGCACGGCACCGCTCGTCGGGGCGCTCGACGACATCGTCGCCGCCACGACGGAACTCCTGCATCCGGTCACGATGATCGGCGCCACGGCGGTCTCGGTGCTCGGCGGTGCCCGCGAGGCCGAGCAGGTCGGCGCGGTGTCGATGTTCGCCCTCTGGGGTGCGCGGTGCCGCACGTTCCGGTCGACGTTCGACCCGGCCACCGGTGCACTCGCCATCGACGGGCTGCCCGACCAGGTGGCGCCGGGATCGACGTTGGTGGTGCTCGCTGATCCGTTCACGTCGCCCGTCGATCGCGTGCTCGTCGGGCTCGAGTCGCGACACCCGGGCGTGCCCGTCGCGGGAGGATGTGCGTCCGCGGCGAACGCTCCCGGTGGCAACCGTCTGGTCCTCGACGGTGTGCTGCACCGTGACGGTGCCGTCGGTGTCGTGATCGAGTCGCCCACCGAGCCGACGACGCTCGTCGCGCAGGGCTGCGAACCGATCGGCAGGCCCGTGGCGGTCACGTCGGTGGAGGGCAACGTCATCACGTCGCTCGCCGGGGAGCCGGCACTCGACCACGTGCGGAATCTGCTCGAGTCGCTGCCACCCGAGACCCGCCGGCGCGCCGCGGCCGGGCTGCATCTCGGCGTCGTGATCGACGAGCACCGCAGCGAGTTCCGGCGCGGTGACTTCCTCATGCGCGGGGTGCTCGGCGCCGATCCGGACCGGCGAGCGGTGGTCGTCGGCGACGCCGTCGAGCTGGGGGCCACGGTGCAGTTCCAGGTCCGCGACGCCGCAGCGGCCGACGACGACCTGCGTGACGCGCTCGCCACCGTCGACCGGCCGGTGGCGGGCACGCTGGTGTTCACGTGCAACGGTCGCGGCAGCCGATTGTTCGGTCACCCGGACCACGACGCCGCGCTCATCAGTGAGGCGACCGACGGCGCCCCGCTCGCCGGGATGTTCTGTGCCGGCGAGCTCGGGCCGGTCGGCGGACGGTCCCACCTCCACGGCTTCACCGCCGTCAGCGTCCTGTTCTGAGTCGGCGTCGGGAGGGTGATCCCGGCTTCGCTACCATCGTGCCGCCACTGCCACCAGAAGGACCGCGATGACTGACTCACCAGACCTGGCACTCCAGCAGCTCGGGATCGACGTGATCCGAGGGCTGGCCATGGACGCCCCACGCAAGGCCAACTCGGGGCACCAGGGCACGGCGATGTCGCTCGCACCGCTGGCGCACGTCCTGTGGACCCGGGTCATGCGGTACGACGCGTCGGCGCCGCACTGGGCCGACCGTGATCGCTTCATCCTGAGCTGTGGGCACGCCTCGATCCTGCAGTACGTGATGCTCTACCTCACCGGCTACGGACTCGAACTCAGCGATCTCGAGGAGTTCCGGCAGTGGGGCTCGCTGACGCCGGGCCACCCGGAGCGCGGGCACACCACCGGGATCGAGGTGACCACCGGCCCCCTCGGTCAGGGGTTCGCCAACGGGGTCGGGATGGCGATCGCCGAGCAGAACCTGCGGGCGAGATTCGGTCCCGATGTCTGCGACCACCACATCTGGGCGTTCGTCTCGGACGGTGATCTCGAGGAGGGCATCAGTCACGAGGCCGCGTCGCTCGCCGGCCACCTGGGCCTCGGTCGCCTCAACTACGTCTACGACGACAACCACATCTCGATCGATGGCCCGACCGAGCTCGCGCTGAGCGACGACGCTGCCGCCCGCTTCCGCTCCTACGGTTGGCACGTCCTGGAGATCGGTGAGGTCGCCGAGGAGCTGGACGCGCTCGAGACCGCCCTGCTCGAGGCCCGCGCCGTCGAGGACCGGCCCTCGCTCGTGATCGTGCGCAGCCACATCGCGTCGCCGTCGCCGGATCACACCGACGACCCGGCGGCCCACGGTCTGGCCTTCGACGACGAGGCGATCCGTCGGACCAAGGAGGTCATGGGGATTCCTGCCGACGAGACCTTCTACGTGCCCGACGAGGTGCTGGCGATGTACCGCGCCGCCGGGACCCGCGGCACCGTGCAGCGCGAGGACTGGGAGCAGCGCTCGCGCGTGGCCCTCGGCGGCCGCGAGGCGGAGTGGGATGCCGGCCTCGCCGGCGGCGGACTCCCCGGCTGGGCTGACGCGCTCCCCACCTTCGGCGCCGACGACAAGCCGGCCACTCGTCAGGCCTCTCAGAAGTGCGTGACCGCCATGATCGGCGGCGTACCCGGGCTCATCGCCGGCGCCGCCGACCTGATCGGCAACACGGGAACGGAGCTCCCCGGCCAGCCGGTGCTCAGCGCCGAGCAGCCAGATGGCGAGCAGATCCACTTCGGCATCCGCGAGCACGCCATGGGCGCGATCCTCGTCGGCGCTGCCGACCACGGCGGCGTGCTCCCGGTGGCCGGGACGTTCCTGGTCTTCAGCGACTACATGCGTGGCGCCGTGCGCCTCGCCGCGTTGTCGCGCTCCAAGTGCGTGTTCGTGTGGACGCACGACTCGGTCGGCGTCGGCGAGGACGGACCCACGCACCAGCCGATCGAGCAGGTGATGTCGCTGCGGCTCATCCCCGATCTCACGGTGATCCGCCCGGCCGACGGCAACGAGACCGCGGCGGCCTGGCGTCTGGCCGTCGACGGCACCGGGCCGATCGCCATGATCCTCTCCCGACAGGGCACACCGACGCTGCCGAACTCCGCCGAACGAGCCGCTGACGGCGTGGCGCGCGGTGGCTACTCGGTGCTCGACGCCGACGCCCCGGACGTCGTGCTCGTCGGCACGGGCACCGAGGTGGCCGTGGCGCTCGACGCGGCGGCGCTGCTCGCCGCCGAGGGGCGCTCGGTGCGCGTCGTGTCGCTGCCGAGCTGGGAGCTGTTCGCGGCTCAGGACGCGGCGTACCGCGACAGCGTGCTGCCGCGATCGGTGCCGACGGTGTCGGTCGAGGCGGGCGTCACGACCGGGTGGGAGCGGTACGCCGATGCGTGCGTCGGCATCGACCGATTCGGAGCCTCCGCCCCGGGTGACGTCGTGCTGCGTGAGCTCGGGATCACTCCGGAGCACGTGCGCTCAGCCGCCGCCGGTCTCCTCACCGACGGCTGAACCATCCAGTCCATTCGGATTCCGAACCGACTTGGTTCGGAATCCGAACCCAGCTACGGTCGGTTCCCGTGAGCCGCACCAGCACCAGCAGCAGTCGTGCCCGCACCGAGCAGCCGTCGGAGCCGACGGGACGCGACACCGAGGACGACCTCGAGGCGCCGTGTTCGATCGCCCGCTCACTGGAGATCATCGGTGACCGCTGGACGATCCTCATCCTGCGGGACGCGTTCCGGGGACTGCGCCGATTCGATGAGCTCCGGCGCGATCTGGGCATCCCGCGGGCCGTGCTCGCCGATCGCCTCAAGAAGCTCGTGGACGCCGGCGTGCTCCACCGCAGGCGCTACCAGGAACATCCGCCGCGTGACGAGTACCGCCTGACACCGATGGGGATCGAACTCTCCCCGATTCTCGTCGCCCTCATGCACTGGGGTGACCGGTGGCTGGCCGACGACGGGCCACCGACCGTCCTCGTGCACGAGCCGTGCGGCACCGATGTGGAGCTCGGATTCCACTGCCGCACGTGCGATGTCGACTTCCCACCCACCGCGATCGTCAGCCGTCCGGGACCGGGATCGGCCGCATGACACCGAACACGTCATCGCCCGGCTCGTCGTCGCCCGGCTCGTCGTCGCGCGGCTCGTCGTCGAACGACGTCGCATCGATGGACGCACACGAGTTGCGAGTGGCGGCGAGGCGACGCCGTGACGACACGTTCGGCAACCGGGTCACCTACTCGCCGAAGGTGTTCATCCCGCTGACCATGCTGTGCCGCGACAAGTGTG
>CAJBIS010000155.1 GCA_903953195.1 uncultured Actinomycetes bacterium | reverse complement strand
GTCGAGTGGTTCGCCGAGGACAACCCCGAGGACTGGTCGTCACTCGACGCGTCCCGCACCAGGCTCACCGACACCTGACCGCCGGAATCGACGACACGGTCGAGCGCATGCGGACGACGACTCAGCGAGGCCGGATCCGACACTTCACCGGGGTCGCCGACGCCGCGCTGCGTGAGCAGTGCGGGCTGCCCGGCTGATCCCGGGCGAGCGCCCGGGCGCCCGGGCCACCGGCGCCGACGAGCGTCGGCCCATGAACTCCGTCACATGCGCCGGGCCGCGCTTGCTGGGGTGCTAACTTCTGCAAGCAGTCCAGCGGGCCGGCGCTCTCGTCCGGTACCGTCACCACAGACGGCTTCGTCGAGTGCGCCCGGTCGGGCGTCGACGGAGCCCCCGAGCGACTCGGAGTCCCACATGTTCGACGGCAACTTCCGGAGCCAGATCGACGCCGGCCTGAAGCCCATCGGGGCGAGCATCAAGCGCCTCGGCGTCACCGCCGACATGATCACGGGAGCCGGGGTCGTCTTCGCGGTCGCCGCTGCCGTGGCGATCGGTGCCGGTGCACTGAACCTGGGTCTGCTGTTCCTGGTGCTCACCGGCATCCCCGACCTGATCGATGGTGCGGTGGCCAAGGCCTGGGGTCAGGCGTCCAAACGGGGTGCCTTCTTCGACTCGGTGTCCGACCGAGTCACCGACGCGCTGCTCTTCGGTGGCGTCACCTGGTACCTGGTCGCCTCCGACGGTCGACCCTGGGTCGTGATGCTGCCGGTCGCCTGCTACGCAACGGCCTCGTGGGTGTCGTACGTCCGGGCCAAGGCCGACTCGCTCGGCTTCGATGCACGTGGCGGCCTGGTGGAACGCGCCGAGCGCTTCATCCTGCTCGCACTCGGGTTGCTCTTCCCCGTGCTGCTGCTGCCGGTGCTCGCGCTGATCGTCGTGCTCAACGCGATCACCGCTGGTCAACGCTTCGTGAAGGTGTGGCGTCAGGCCACGGCCGACACTCCGGCGCTCAGCGACCGTCGTCGTCGCCGTCCGCGTGTCGGGCGCTCGACCTCGCAGCGTTGGGCCGAGCGTCGCACCAGCCGCCCGACGTCGGCACGTCGCCGTCCGGGCGGCTCGGCCTGAGTCGCAGCTGATCCGCTCCGCCTGAGCGTCGCTGCGGTCCCGGTCCACCGTGCAACTGTCCGTCCCGGTTCTCCGTTTCGGTTCCGCGGCGCTGCGCGTCCTGCCCGACCCGGTGGGGGTCGGTGCGTCCAAGGTCGTGGCGCGTGCGGCGCTGCAGTTCTCCGGTGAACAGCGGGCGATGGCCGAGCGCAACATGCGGCGCGTCCTCGGCGCCGACGCCGCCCCGGAACTCGTCGACCGTGCCGTCCACGGAGTCTTCGAGTCGTACGGCCGCTACTGGCTCGACACGCTGCGGCTGCCGCAGCTCGACACGCCGACCATCGACGCCGGGTTCACCCACACCGGGCTCGAGCACCTGATCGAGGCGCGTGAGCGTGGCGTCGGTCCCATCATGGCGCTGCCGCATCTCGGCGGCTGGGAATGGGCGGCACGCTGGCTGGTCGCCGTGCGCGGCTGGGAGGTCGCGGCGGTTGCCGAGGCGCTCGAGCCACCCGAGCTGTTCGAGTGGTTCCTGTCGCTGCGTCGAGAGATGGGCCTCGAGATCATCCCGCTCGGACCGTCGGCGGGCTCTCAGGTCTCGACGGCGCTCGCCGCCGGACGCATCACGTGCCTGCTCGCGGACCGTGACCTGACGGGCACGGGCATCGAGGTCGAGTTCTTCGGTGAACGCACACGACTTCCGGGTGGCCCGGCGCTCATGGCGCTCCGGTCCGGGGCGGCGCTCCTCCCGACCGCGGTCTACTTCGAGGGCGGCCGCTGTCACGGCGTGGTCGAGGCACCGCTCGACACCGAACGTCGCGGCAAGCTCCGCGAGGACGTGCAGCGCGTGACCCAGGAGCTGGCACACGCGCTCGAGGCCCAGATCCGCCGGGCCCCGGAGCAGTGGCACCTGCTGCAGCCGAACTGGCCGAGCGACTACGCCGCCGTCGGTCAGACGCCACCCGGCTGAACCGCCGCGATCCCGTCCCGGGCTGAGGCGCCGGGCGGGTGCTCGCCTAGGGTCGCGTCGGTGCGGATCGGTCTCGTCTGTCCCTACAGCCTGAGCATGCCGGGTGGCGTGCAGGGTCAGGTGCTGTCGCTGGCCCGGTCGTTGCGTCGCCGGGGCATCGAGACCCGGGTGCTGGCACCGTGTGACGGTCCGCCGCCCGAAGGCTTCGTGATTCCGCTCGGCAAGAGTGTGCCGATGGCGACGAACGGGTCGGTCGCCCCGCTCGCCCCGGACCCCTCCGCGCAGCTGCGCACGATCCGAGCGCTGTGGGACGAGGACTTCGACGTCGTGCACATCCACGAACCGTTCGCCCCGGGACCGACCGCGACGACGGTGCTGTTGAAGCCGGCCCCGCTGCTCGGCACGTTCCATGCCGCCGGCGACAGTCGGGCGTACAAGGCGCTGACGCCCCTGCTCACGTGGGGCGCGTCCCGGCTCGACGACAAGGTGGCGGTCTCGACCGAGGCGCGCGATCTCGCACAGGGTCATGTCGGCGGCGAGTTCGACGTCCTGTTCAACGGCATCGAGATCGACCGATTCGCGGAGGCCGAGCCGTGGCCGATCGATGGACCAACGGTGTTGTTTCTCGGCCGACACGAGTCGCGCAAGGGGCTGCGAGTCCTGCTCGAGGCGCTGCCCCGCCTGCCCGCCGACTGTCGGGTCTGGGTCGCCGGATCGGGCCCGGAGACCGATGAGTTGCGCGCCGCGTTCACGGACGACCGGCTCGAGTGGCTCGGGCGCATCGACGACGCCGAGCGTGACCGGCGACTCGCCGCGGCGACCGTGTTCTGCGCGCCGTCGTTGCGGGGTGAGTCCTTCGGCGTGATCCTGCTCGAGGCGATGGCGGCCGGCACGCCGGTCGTGGCCAGCGACATCGACGGGTACCTGAAGGTGGCCACCGCACCGGCGCCGGACGGTTCGGTTCCCGACGAGCCGGCCGCCCGACTGGTGCCCTCCGACGACCCCGACGCGCTCGGCGAGGCGCTCGCCGAGGTGCTCGGCGACCCGACGGTGGCGTCGTCGCTGCGTGCGTCGGGCCGGGATCGGGCGGCGCGCTTCGACATGGAACTGCTCTGCGACGCCTACGTCGAGCGGTACCTCGCGCTCGCCGGCCGCAGCACCCGCGGGTGATCCGTTGACCGCCGATGGCCGGCTGCTCGGCGCCGGGCGTTAGCATCGCCGTCGTGCCGGCCCTCAGCAGCTTCGACCGTTCCTCCGACCGTCTGGTCCGGAACGCGCTCCTGATGGGAGCGGTCCCGGCGGTCGTCGTGGCGATCCTCGTCGCGTTGTTCACCACCTGGTGGCTGGGACTGATCGCCCTCGTGGTCGTGGCCGCCGTGTGGGTCGGCCTCGTCCTGCAACGCGTCAGTCGCTCCGTCGCCACCGTGCTCGACCTGATCGGCGCGCCGCCGGCGGGGACCGGCGGACATCCGCGGTGGGAGAACATCGTCGACGGTCTGTGTGCCTCGAGCGGTGTCACCCAGCCCGAACTGGTGGTGCTCGACCATGACGCCGCCAACGCCCTCGTCGTCGCCGACCGACAGCGCGTCGTGCTCGTCGTCACCACGGGGCTGGCCGAGGGGCTGTCCCAGATCGAGCTCGAGGCGGTCGGCGCGAATCTGTTCGGCCGGATCCGAAATGGTGCCGCGCGGTTCACCACGTTGTCGGTCGGATTGCCGGGCCCGGCGCTGGCCACGTCGTCGTTCGTCACCCGGACGGTCGCCGAGGGTCTCGGCGACCAGCAGTCGGTGCGATCCGACCTCGCCGCCGTCGACCTGACCCGCTACCCGCCGGGAGTCGCCCGGGCGTTGCGGGCGATGGACCGCATCGGCACCCACATCGACGGTGTGGCCCCGGTCACCGCCCACCTGTGGATGGCGCCGGTCGTCGCTCCGTCGGCGGTGGACGCATCGGTCGCCATGACGGCGCTGCAGCCGCTCGATCTGCGCATCGCCGTCATGGACGAGCTCTGACGCATCCTCCGCGAGGGCGCGTCGGCCGCAGGTCACCCGCCTCCGCTTCGTTTCCGACGGGGGTGCGTCGGTAGACTTCGCCGCATGGCACAGCCCCCTCAGGAATCCTCCGCTGCACCGTCGCACCAGACCGGTTCGCAGCTCGTCAAGCGTGGCCTCGCCGAGATGCTCAAGGGCGGCGTGATCATGGACGTCGTCAACGCCGAGCAGGCCCGGATCGCCGAGGACGCCGGGGCCTGCGCGGTCATGGCGCTCGAGCGCGTGCCGGCCGACATCCGCGTCGACGGAGGCGTGGCGCGCATGAGCGACCCGGCCATGATCCAGGGCATCCAGGAGGCCGTCACGATCCCCGTCATGGCGAAGGCCCGGATCGGTCACTTCGTCGAGGCGCAGATCCTCGAGGCGCTCGGCGTCGACTACGTCGACGAGTCCGAGGTGCTGAGCCCGGCCGACGAGGCGCACCACATCGACAAGTGGGCGTTCACCGTGCCGTTCGTGTGCGGCGCGACCAATCTGGGTGAGGCGCTCCGTCGCATCTCCGAGGGCGCGTGCATGATCCGCTCGAAGGGGGAGGCCGGGACCGGCAACATCGTCGAGGCGGTGCGTCACCTGCGGTCGATCCTCGGTGACATCCGGGCGCTGACGCAGGCCGACTCGGCGGAGCTCTTCGACTGGGCCAAGCGACTGCAGGCGCCACTGCCGCTCGTGCAGGAGATCGCGGAGACGGGCGAGCTGCCCGTGCCGTTGTTCTGTGCCGGCGGTCTCGCCACGCCGGCGGATGCCGCGCTCGCGATGCAGCTCGGCGCGCAGGCCGTGTTCGTCGGGTCCGGCATCTTCAAGTCGGCCGATCCGGCGCCGCGCGCCAAGGCCATCGTCGAGGCCACGACCCACTACGGGGACCCGCACATCCTGGCCAAGGTCAGCCGCGGTCTCGGCGCGCCGATGACCGGCATCGGCATGGACGACCTCGACCTCAAGCTGGCCGATCGCGGCTGGTGAGCGTGGCCCCGTGACGGCGGGCGTCCTGGCACTGCAGGGGGCGTTCGCCGCGCACGCCAGCGTGCTCGAGTCGCTCGGCGCGACGGTGGTCGAGGTGCGCACCGCCGATGATCTGGCGCTCGTCGATCGGCTCGTGGTGCCCGGCGGCGAGTCCACCACCATGTCGATGGCGGCGGAACGATCCGGTCTGCTCGAACCGCTCCGTGCGTTCGTCGCGTCGGGCCGCCCGACGTTCGGCACCTGTGCCGGAGCGATCCTGCTGGCCGCCGAGTGCTTCGACGGTCGTGCCGACCAGCACCAGTTGGCTGCCATCGACATCTCGGTCCGCCGCAACGCCTTCGGTCGCCAGGTCGACTCGTTCGAGGTCGACGTTCCCATCCCGGCGCTCGGAGACGCCGGCCTGGGAGACGCGGGATTCCATGCGGTGTTCATCCGGGCGCCGGCCATCGAACGGGTCGGCGACGGGGTCGAGGTGCTCGCCCGCGTCGACGATCGACCCGCGGCGGTCCGCTCAGGTGCGATCATGGTGACCACCTTCCATCCTGAACTCGCGGGCGACGACCGCCTGCACGAACTGTTCCTCCGCAGCTGAGCGGAGCCATCACCGGGAGCACAGCAACCATGTCCGGGCATTCCAAGTGGGCCACGATCAAGCACAAGAAGGGCGCGGCTGACGCCAAGCGCGGCAAGCTCTTCGCCAAGCTCATCCGTCAGGTCGAGGTGGCGGCCCGCACGGGCGGCGGCGATCCCGAGATGAACCCGTCGCTCCGGACGATGTTCCAGAAGGCCCGTGACGCGTCGGTGCCACTCGACACGATCGAACGCGCCATCAAGCGCGGCACCGGCGAACTCGACGGTGTCAACTACGAGGCCATCAACTACGAGGGCTACGCGCCCAACGGCGTGGCCGTCTACGTCGAGGCGTTGTCCGACAACCGCAACCGCACCGGCGCCGAGATCCGGTCGGTGTTCTCGAAGCTCGGCGGTTCGCTCGCCGAGCCCGGCGCGGTGGCGTGGCAGTTCGAGCGCAAGGGCGTCGTGATCGTCGACGGTGCGGCCGACGAGGACGAGCTGATGCTCGTGGCCCTCGACGCCGGCGCCGAGGACATCACCCGCGAGGGCGACCTGTGGCAGGTCACGTGCGCTGCGACCGACACGGCGGCGGTGCGACAGGCGATCGAGGACGCCGGCCTGACGGTGGAGAGCTCGGACCTGACGATGCTCCCGACCACGACGGTGGCGCTCGACTCGGCCGACGCCGCGAAGTCGGTGCTCCGGCTCATCGACGCGCTCGACGACCAGGACGATGTGCAGGACGTGTTCGCCAACTTCGACATCCCCGACGAGATCCTCGCCGCGCTCGGTGACTGACCCGACGCCGAGGGCCGCCCTGCGGGGCATCATGCGGCGGAGGGCACGGTGATCGCGATCGGCGAGGTCGCGCCGGGGTTCGAGCTGCCCGGGGTCGACGGTCGGACCGGTGAGCTCGGTGCGTGGTCCCTCGAGTCGTTCCGGGGTCGGCCCGTCGTGGTGCTCTTCTACCCGGGTGACTCCTCCCCGGTGTGTCGCCGTCAGCTGACGGAGTACACCGAGGGCATCGCCGGCTTCGAGGCGCTCGACGCCCAGGTGCTCGCGGTGTCGCACCAGGATCCGGAGTCGCACCGACGCTTCGCGCAACGGTCGGGTGGTTTCGGGTTCCCGCTCCTGACCGACGCCGACAAGGCCGTCGGCCGCACCTGGGGCGTGCTCGGCCTGCTCGACCTGTACCGCCGCTGCACCTTCGTGCTCGATGCCGGGGGAGTGGTGCGGTACTCGCACCGCTACGTGGGACCGGGCCTGGGCTACCGGCCCGCGGCGGAGCTGGTCGACGTGGTGGCCGGTCTCGGCGACAGCGCTCCCTAGCGCCACATCGGAGTCGCGGCATCCACCACCGACGGGGAGACCCGTCGCTACGATGGAACGTATGTTCGTCTACGGACTCGACCCGGGACTGTCCCGCTGCGGCTACTGCGTGCTCGACGCCCGCGGGCGCGATCCCCATGCGGTGGCGCTCGGCGTGTTCCGCACCGAGCCGCATCTGCCGGTGCCCGAGCGCCTCGCCGAACTGCTGGTCGACTTCCGGTCGCTGCTCGCCGAGTTCCCGCCCCACTCCGTCGCCGTGGAACGGGTGCTGTTCCAGTCGAACGTCCGCACCGCCATGGGGGTCGGTCAGGCGTCCGGCGTGCTGATGGCCGAGTCCGCGGCCCGGGGCGTGTCCGTCCGCGAGTACTCGCCGAACGAGGTGAAACAGGCGGTCACCGGTGACGGCGCGGCCGACAAGGCGCAGGTGCAGCAGATGGTCCAGCTGTTGCTGCGGCTGCCCGCGCCGCCGAGGCCCGCCGATGCCGCCGACGCCGCGGCGATCGCGCTCACCCACGTCGCCGTCACCGCAGGAGTGGGCGCCCGATGATCGGTTCGCTGCGCGGCGTGCTGCTCGATGTCGGCGAGGAACTCCTCGTCG
>CAJBIS010000154.1 GCA_903953195.1 uncultured Actinomycetes bacterium | reverse complement strand
CGGTCGGCGCCACGGTGCGGCGGTTGTCGAGGCCGCGCAGCGCATCGCCCGGACCCTCGTCGGCGGCGACTGATTCCCAGTGCGGTCGGGCGACGCCGACGGGTGGCCGCGAGTACCGTGACGCCGTGACGACTCGGGGGACTCGCAACCGCCGGCGCGGCGCGGTCGCCGTTGCCGTCGTGTTCGGCATGGTGGGCGTGGCGTCGTGCAGTTCGTCCACGCCCCAGCCCGAGGTTCGTGGCGAGACCACGACCACGACTGGCCTCGAGGTCCGTGCGATCTCGACCCGCCCCGAGTACGTGACGGGCGGCGACGTGCTCATCGAGGTGCGTGAATCCGGGTCGGCCGGCGGCGAGCGCGGCGGATCGGCCGATGCCCCGGTCGTCGCGGTGGCGGGTACGGAACGGCCCGGAGTGCTCACCGCCACGACCGACGGCGCCTGGCGCGGTGTGGTCGACGAACTCCCCGACGGTGACACCAGCATCTCGGCCCGGTCCGGCGACCGCACCGGCACCCTCACGGTCACGAACCATCCGATCACCGGTCCGCTCTTCTCCGGCCCGCACCAGACGCCCTTCGCCTGCACCACCGAACGGTTCGGTCTGGGCGCACCGACCGACGCGAACTGTTCGGCCCCGACCCGCACCACCTGGCAGTACGTCGACGCCAACGGCACGCTGCGGAACCTGCCGGCGGACCGGAGCGTCCCGACCGACGCCGCGACCGCCGAGGTCGCCGGTCGAACGGTGCCGCTCGTCGTGCGGACCGAGTCCGGCACGATCAATCGGGGGGTCTACTGGATCTCGGTGCTGGATCCGACGCCGGCGTCCGAGCAGTGGGAGGGGTCGTCCGACGGTTGGAACGGCGACCTCGTCTACCGCTTCGGTGGCGGCTGCGGTACCAGCCACTCGCAGGGAGCGCCGCTGGTGTCGGCCCGGTCGGGCGCGCCACCCACGGTGGACGTGGACCTGTTGCGGCGTGGGTACGCCGTGGCCACCGACACGCTCAACACCTTCCAGGTGCACTGCAACGATGTGGTCTCGGCCGAGACGGCGCTCATGGTCGAGGAGCACTTCAGTGAGAACTACGGCACGCCGGCGCACCGCCTCGGCGAGGGTGGATCGGGCGGTGCCATCCAGCAGTTCCTGATCTCACAGAACTACCCGGGCATCATCGACGCCGCTCTGATCGGCGCCCCGTTCCCGGACGCGATGTCGATGGCGCCCGGCGTCACCGACTGCGGACTGCTGACGAGCTACTACGCCACCCCCGCCGGATCCGACCTGACCGACGACCAGCGCC
Organism: uncultured Actinomycetes bacterium; assembly: GCA_903953195.1. Taxonomy (GTDB): domain Bacteria; phylum Actinomycetota; class Acidimicrobiia; order Acidimicrobiales; family Microtrichaceae; genus SXMI01. Next base: position 2,924 of record CAJBIS010000154.1, on the reverse strand, counting down.
GTGCGATCAACGGCCACGCCTCGTCCGAGACCTGCGACAGTTGGGTGAGCACCTTCCTGGCCGTGATCGACCCGACGCGCGGCTGTGACCTGCCGCCGGACGTGATCTACGACGCCAGCGAACGTCCCGACGGCGTTCGCTGCACGCTGCAGGACTCCGCCGTCAACCTGTTCGGGGTCGACCCGGCGACCGGGTTCGCCATGCGCCCGCTCGACAACGCCGGCGTGCAGTACGGGCTCACCGCCCTCCAGTCGGGTGCGATCGACGGCGAACAGTTCATCGCACTCAACGAGCGCATCGGCGGCTACGACATCGACGGGGTCGTGCAGCCGGAACGCAACCGGGCCGAGGCCGACCAGATCGAGCACCTGGCACGCACGGGTCGCGTCCTGCAGGGTGCCGGCGACGCCACCCGCATTCCGATCATCGCCGTCAACACCTACAGCGACCCGACCGGCGACATCCACGACCGCTGGCGCATCTTCGCCGTGCGGGACCGACTGAACCGTGCCGCCGGCGGCGACGCGACCGGGCTGTCGATCTGGACCGCGCCGGGCGGCAACCTGATGAACTCCGCGCTGGGCGGCGACAGCAAGCTGCGCAACCAGGCGCTCGACGCCATGGCGACCTGGTTGCGGGCGCTGGACGCCAACGGTTCCGACACCGCGGATGCTGATCGGCTCGAGGTGCTCGGTCGCACACGGCCTGCGGACGCGGGCGACCGGTGTGTGCTGCCCGACGGCGCCGGCGACCTGCGCGGTGACGACGTGTACGACGCCGGCAGCCCGTGCAGTGAGGCGTACCCGCTGGCGGGCGACCCCCGACGTGCGGCCGGACAGCCGCTCGACGGCCTCGTCGCCAAGTGTCAGCTCCGTCCGGTCGACCCCGGGGAGTACTCGGGCGCGCTCGATGCCGCGCAGCTCGACCGGTTGCGGGCGGTGTTCGCCGACGGCGTGTGCGACTGGTCGAAGCCCGGTCTCGGGATCGCGCCCGTCGACGGACCCTGGCAGCGGTTCTGAGCACGCCGGTTCCGCGAGTGGGCGGAGCCGGTCGGGTCAGTCGTCGCTGCGGTCGCGTCCGCGGGCCCGGTGGCGGGCACGCTGGTTGTCGTCCCGCTCGACCGCTCGCTCGCGTCGTTCCAGGTCGGCCTCGAGATCCTCGAGCTCGTCGACCAGTCGGAGCCACAGCTCCAGACGGACCGGCGCCAGATCCCCGCGTTCGACCGCGGCGCGCAGGCCGCAGTCGGGTTCGCTGCGGTGCGAGCAGTCGTCGAACCGGCAGTCCTGCGCGAACGGCGACAGGTCGGCGAACGCCCGCTCGAGCCCGTCGTCGGCGGCCCACAGTCCGACGCCCCGGATGCCGGGGGTGTCGATCAGCCACGTGTGGTCGTCGAGTGTGAGCATCTGTCCGGCGGTCGTCGTGTGGCGTCCACGGCGATCGGAGTCGCGCACCTCGGCGGTCAGCTGGACCTCGTGGCCCGCGAGCGCATTGGCGAGCGTCGACTTGCCGGCGCCCGATGGGCCCAGCAGCGCCAGCACCCGCGGCTGACCGGCCCGGTCGCCGGCATCGAGCACATCTCGGAGCTCGTCGAGCCCGCTCCGCTGCTGCGTCGACACGACCACGACCGCCACGTCGGGCGAGTTCACCGTCGCGGACTCGACCCCGGCAGCAATGGCGTCGGCATCGACGAGGTCCGCCTTCGTGAGCGCGACGATCGGCGTGGCGCCGCTCTCCCAGGCCAGCACGAGTTCGCGTGCGAGCCGGGCCTCGTTGACCCCGGTGTCGAGCGGCTGCAGCACCAGCACACGGTCCATGTTCGCCGCCAGCGGACGCGACTCGAGACGCAGTTCGTCGCGCTGCACGCCGGGGGAGCGACGCTCGAACACGGTCCGACGTTCGAGGATCGCGTCGATGCGTCCGGCGTCGACGTCGAGCGAACACACGTCACCCACCACGACGCGACGCGACGACTTGGCCGCCACCACCAGCCGTTCGTCGTCGGGCGTCGTCGCCACGGTGATGCCGCCCTTGTCGATGCGCACGACCCGGCACGGTGCCCGGTCCACGCCGTCTTCCGGTGTCGTCACGTGCGCCGCCCAGGCCGCGCGCCACCCGTCGTCCCACGCGGGTGGTGTCCGGTCATCGGCATCGGCGTTCATCCTCCGACGATGCTGCCACGTGTGCTGCGGAGCGTCCGGTTCCCGGGGCAGGGCGCCATCGGTGGTCGCCGTACACTCCCCCCATGACTGCCGTGCCCGGACTGTCGGCCGTGGGGGAGCGTTCCGGTCCGGCCGACCCGGACGTCGTCGCCGCGATCGACATCGGCACGAACTCGATCCACATGGTGGTGGCCCGGGTCGCAGCGAACGACCGGTTCGAGGTCATCACCCGTCAGAAGGAGATGGTGCGTCTCGGTTCGGGTCACGAGGAGATGAAGCACCTCGAGCCGGACGCCATCGACCGCGGCGTGACGGCGCTCGCCCGGTGCCGGGCGCTGGCGGACTCGTGGGGCGCGGCGACGTTCGCGGTTGCCACCTCGGCGGTGCGAGAGGCGGCGAACGCCCAGGAGTTCCTGGATCGCGCCGCACGCGAGGCGGGTGTCGAGGTGTCGATCATCTCGGGGCTCGAGGAGGCCCGGCTGATCCAGCTCGGCGTGCTGCAGGCGCTCCCCGTGTTCGATCGCGACCTGGTCCTGACCGACGTCGGGGGTGGCTCCACCGAGGTGCTCTTCGGTCACCAGGGCGAGGTGACCTACGCGCGATCCATCAAGCTCGGATCACTGCGCATGACGAAGCGGTTCTTCCCCGATGGCGTCGTCGAGGGCGACGCGGTCCAGCGCTGCCGCAAGCACGTCCGCGCCCGGCTCGCCCCGATGGTCCGTGAGGCCCGGAGGCTGCCCTACGACGTCGCGGTCGCCTCGTCGG
>CAJBIS010000153.1 GCA_903953195.1 uncultured Actinomycetes bacterium | reverse complement strand
GTTCCTCTTTCACAGCACCTGCGACGATCACACTCGACGCGCCGATCACGCTCAACATCCTCTCGTACGCAGCCACCGGAACGATCGCCGCGGGCAGCGGAGGCTCGCTCGCGTTCGGCGGCACGAGCCCGACCGTGATGGTCTCCAACTCGCTCACGATCACCGCGCCGCTCTCGGGGGGCTTTCTCAAGGATGGAACCGGTACGCTCTTCCTCACCGCGTCGAACGCATCGCCGGGCACGATCGCGGTTGCCGGCGGCGTGCTCGACGTCACCACCACGTCGTTCGCCAGGCCCGGCCGCATCTATTCGGTCGCCGATGGTGCGATGCTCGCCCTCTCCGGGACGTCGTCGGTCTTCTTCGGCACCACCGGCACGACAACGCTTGCCGGTGACGGGGTGGTGCGGGTGAGCGCGGGCACCACGCTCACGAGTCCCAACACGACCGGCCAGGGCGACCTCGTGGTGCAGCTGGGCCCGGCGGCCACCCTGGAGGTGAACGGCGTGCTGGGCGCCGGCTTCACGGCCGGTCGCGGCACGATCGACTGGACGAACAATCGGGCCGACCTCGCCCTGGGGCCGGCGGCCCGCTTCAACGCCCAGACGACGCCGCGGGTGCTCGTCGATTCGCTGCTCGGCAGCGGGTCGATCACCAAGACCTCGACCGGTAGCACGGTGCTCACGATCGGCGTCGCCGGCGGTTCAGGCACCTTCGCCGGACTGATCGCAAACCCGCTCGGCACGATCTCGCTCGTCAAGACCGGCACCGGCACGCAGGTGCTCGCAGGCGCCACCACGTTTTCCGGGTCAACTTCGGTCGCCCAGGGCGTGCTCCAGATCGGCCATGCCGATGCCCTCGGTGCGAGCATGGTGTCGGTCGCCGCTGGGGCCACGCTCTCGGTGGGCCCGCAGGTGCAAGCGACGGTGCCGGGTTTCGCCAACGGCGGCCTGGTGGACGTGGGCCTCGGGAAGCTCACGGTCGCCTCCGGGCAGACCGCTTCTCACCTTGTGAACCAGATCATGAGCGGCATCGTCTCCGGCGGCACGACCGGGATCACCTCAAGCCATGCAGCCGCGACCGATAGCGCGTTCACGGTCGGCTGGATTGACAACGGAGACGGCTCGATGACGTTCGGCTACGCGGCCTCCGGAGACACGAATCTCGACTGGTCGATCGACATCCTCGACGTGGCAAACGTCATCAGCAGCGGCAAGGTCGACTCCGGCCTGCCGGCATCATGGGCTGATGGCGATTTCAACTACGATGGCCTTGCAGACATCCTCGACATCGCAGACTTTATGTCGTCGGGCTTATTCAACGACGGCGCCTACAATGCCCCCTCACCGAGCATTGCTGCCGTGCCCGAGCCTGCCCCTTCTGCCATGATGCTCGCGGGGCTTGCCTGCGGAGGCTGGCAGATGTTTCGGCGTCGCCGCGCAGGAGTTGCGGAGGCGTGATCGAGCCGCCCTTAGGGGCGACCGCCCGCCCACGCGGGCTAACCTGATCATCACGCCGTCCCTTCGAGCAACTCCCAGCGGGCATATCCTTCCGCAAGCTTTCGCTCGGCCTCGTCGAGCCGCGTCTTGTCGGCGGCCAGTACGTCTCCCGCCCGCCGGTAGTAGCCTTCGGTCGCCATCTCAGCATGGATGCCGGCGATCTCAGCCTCCAGCCGTTCGATCACGCCCGGCAGCGCCGCAAGCTCCTGCTGCTCCTTATACGACAGCTTCTTGCGGGACGAAGCGGCCGGCGCGGCCGGCGGCTCCACCTGAGTGCGGGCCGAAGCCTCCGCCCTCGCCTCCACCGGCGGCGGCCGCTGCCGGAGCCAGTCGGAATAGCCGCC
>CAJBIS010000152.1 GCA_903953195.1 uncultured Actinomycetes bacterium | reverse complement strand
TGAAGCGCCACCAGGTCCCGGCGTTGGCGTTCGTCGTCCCGCCATTGCCCACGGCGCGCACCTGCCAGTAGTAGGTCGTCCGGACCGTCAGGTTGCTCGCCGTCGCCGAGCGACTCGTGCCGACCGATGTCCACGTGCCGTCACAGGTGCTGTTGTTGATCGTGTCCAGGCACACCTCGTATCGCGTCACGCCGCTGCTGGCACCCCATGAGAGGGTCAGGCTGGTTGCCCGACCGGTGGCACCGTTCGCCGGGCTCGTCTTGTTGAACGCGCCCGGCGCCGCAGCAGTGGTGAACGTCCACCAGGTTGTGGTGTTGGCGTTCGTCGTCCCGGTCGCGTTGCGGGCCCGGACCTGCCACTCGTACCTGGTCGAAGCGGTCAGGGCGGCGAGCGTCGCGGTGCGGGCCGCGGCCGTGCTCACCCAGGTGCCGTCGCAGACCGCGTTGACCGTTCTGTCGACGCAGTACTCGTAGCTGGTCGCACCGGTGCTCGCACCCCACGACAGCGTCGGTGCGATCGACGCGCCGGTCGAGCCGCTGGTCGGGCTGGTCTTGGCGAAGGCGCCCGGGAGCGGCAGCGCCGCAGTCGTGAAGTTCCACCACGCACCCGAGTTCGCGTCAGTGACACCACCGGTGTTGCGGGCCCGGACCTGCCACTCGTACCTCGTCGAGTAGGCGAGCCCCGTGAGGGCGGCCGTGCGGGTCGTCCCGGTGCTGATCCACGAGCCGGTGCACACGTTGTCGACGGTGGTGTCGATGCAGTACTCGTAGCTGGTCGCACCGGTGCTCGCACCCCACGACAACGTCGGCGTGATGGACGCGCCGGTCGAGCCGGTGGTCGGGCTGGTCTTCGCGAGTGCGCCCGGTGCGGCCACGATCGCGCCGGTGGTGAACGTCGATCGGAGCGACACATTCGCCTCGGCGGTGGCCGTGCCGTTCGTCGCCCGAACCTGCCAGCTGTGGAGCGTCGACCCGCTCAGGCCGCTGACCGTCGCGCTGGTGGCGCTGCCGACCGGCGTCCACGTGGTGCACGGCGTCGAGATGCCGGGGACGAGGCAGTACTCGTATCCGGTGGCTCCGGTGCTCGCCGTCCATTGCAGGGTGGTCGACGCGCTGATGGCGGTGGCGCCCCGTGCCGGTGCCGTCGTGGCGAACGCGCCGAGCGTCCGCGGGCCGGCTGCAGCTGCCGAGCTGACAGCGGCCGAGGCATCGAGCATGCCGCGACCGCAGTTGGCCGTTGAGCAGGTGCTCCCCGCCGGGAATGCCGCCGACGTGTTCTGCAGCACGCTCAGCAGTGCAGCCGGGGTGAGCGACGGGTTCACCGACTTCACCAGCGCCGCGACGCCGGCCACGTGCGGGGTGGCCATGCTGGTGCCCTGGTAGCCGACGTAGGTGTCGGCGCCGGGCGAGGTCGTGCCGGCGTTCAGTGTCGAGAGGACGGGACCCGGCGTCAGCGTCGTGTCGCCACCCGGCGCAGCGAGCTCCACGAGCGTGCCGAAGTTGCTGTAGTAGGCGCGGCTGCCGGTCGACCCGGTGGCGGCGACCGTGACCACGCCGGCGCAGTTGGCGGGCTGGGCATTGACGGCGTCGACGTTGGAGTTGCCGGCGGCGACGATCACGGTCGCACCGACGGCGGTGATGTCGTTGATCGCCGTCTGCTGCGTCGTGCTGCAGGCGCCGCTGCCACCGAGGCTGAGATTCAACACGGCCGCGGGATTCGGGTTGGACGGCGCACCGGTCACACTCAGGCCGGCGGCCCAGCGCATGCCGTCGACGATGTCGGAGGTGTAGCCGCCGCACTTTCCGAGCGCGCGGATCGGCAGGATCTTCGAACCGGGCGCGATGCCGGCGACACCGAGCGAGTTGTTCGACGCCGCGGCGATCGTGCCGGCCACGTGGGTGCCGTGCCACGAGCTGTTGGACACGCCGCATCCGGCGAAGAAGCCCGAGGTGTTCTCGGTGGAGGTGATCCAGTCGCCCGAGTCGCTCGGGTCGGCGTCACGGGCCGAGCCGTCGTTGGCGATCCGCGTGTCGGTGATCATGTCGTAGCCCGGGAGCACCTGTCCGGCCAGGTCGACGTGTGCGGTGATGCCGGTGTCGATGACGGCCACCACGACGTCCGACGTGCCGGTGGTGACGTCCCACGCGGGCAGCACGTTGGCGCCCACGAGGGTGGAGCCGGCGGCCGGCACCGCCGGCGCCGACAGGTCCCACTGCTCACCGAAGCGCGGGTCGTTCGGGACGGCGGCGGGATGCAGGATCGTGTCGGGTTCGGCGTACTCCACACCGGGGAGGGTCGAGACCTGTCGGGCGAGCGCCTCGACACCGGCGCCGGAGCGGCGCGTGCGCAGCTTCGCCGTGTGGGTGCCGGAGCGGGACCGCTGCCGCAGGTCGACCTGTTCGCCTGCGACACGAGTGATCGCCGCGGTGTCGGGTGCGGCGTCGGCCCGGAACTTCACGATCAACTGATCGGTGGCGCCGGCGTCGGCGGCGGCAGCGGGTACGGGCGGCACCGGTGCGGCGCTCGCCGTGGCGGTTGTCGCGAGCGTGGCGGTCAGCAGTGCTGCGACGGCCACGCCGGTGGTGATGACACGTCGGTGCAGGAAGGTCGACATCGGGGCCTCTCGTCGCACGTGGGGGTCACGCGATCGGCCTCATGAAACCACGCGCGGCCGTCCTGTCACGAGTTCGGTGTGGCCAGTGTCAGCCGTCGCCGCCCGGTTCCAACGCTCCGTGGTGTGGCCGACGCGGAGCGTCAGGATCGGCGCGTCAGGCGGTGTGGCGGACGACGAGGACGAGGTCGTCCGCGACGAGCGCGAGCGGCTCGGACTTGTCCGGGTTCAAGGTGGGTTCGCGGTCGGAGGCGCGCTGGAATCCGAAGGCCGAGTGACCGTGCACTCCGGCAGCGCGCACGACGTCCTCGAACGTCTCGAGTCGATCGACGCCGTAGGCGTCGACGGGGCGGAGCTCGATGACGCATCCCTCGTGGCGGAACAGGTCGTCGAACACCTGCGTGAGCTCGAGTCGTTCCGACAGCTGGCCCATCAGCAGGCTCGCCAGCTCGTCGCTGACGACGAAGTCGTCGACGCCGGTGGCGAGCGCGAGCGGCGCGTTGCGGTGATCGAGCAGTTCCGCCACGACGCGGATGCTGTCGAAGCCGTGGTCGGCCGCCACCTTGTCGAAGGCCATGAGTGACAGGAGGGTGCGGGCATCGGCGTCCTCGGTGTCGAGGTGGTCGCGGTAGCCGATGACGATGACCTCGGTGACCGGCCCGTGGAGCGCCAGCTCTGCGACCTGCTCGGGGCCGCCGGGAAGGATCGGGTGCACCGTGAGCCCGGCGCGGTGCAGGTGGACCGACGACTCGATGGCGGGCACGTCGACCAGTCGGGGGTCGGCGACGACCTCGATGATGGTGTCGGGCTCCACGAACTCGTCGAGTTCCTGGAGCACCCGTGGTCCCAGCGCGGACCAGCCGACGACGAGGACGCGGCCGGCGCCGATCAACGCGACCGCGTGCGCGTCGGCCTCGGTCGGTGCCGGTGCCGCAGGCGCATCACGGTGCACCTGGGACAGCAGGTAGGTGGAGTCGTCGCCGGCGACGGCGATCAGCTCCTCACCCTCGGCGATCACCGCATCGGATGGGGGGTTCAACTCGACCCGCCCGTCGGTGCGCAACCGACCGATCACGGAACTCGAGTCGAACGCGAGCTGCGCCTCGCCGTAGGTTCGCCCGCTCAGCGCCGGGAACGATCCGAAGTAGATCTCGTTCCCGGCGAAGCTGAGCAACTCTCGGAACACCGCGGCCAGGCCACGCTGGCGACACGCCTGTGCCGTGAGTTCGGCGACGACCGTGTCGGAGTCGACGGTGGCGACCCGCGGACCGAACAGCGTCCGAATCGACGCGGCCGCCTCGCCGGAGTTCACCTCGGCGACGACGTGGGCGTTCGTGAACTCGGGGTCGAGCGACCGGACGGCCAGCAGCGTCTTGATGACCGATGCGTCGGATTCGCCCGTCACGATGATCGATCGGGCTCCCGTCACGTTGACCAGCTCGAGATCGGCCGGCAGGTTCGGGTTCCCGCTCCGGCACACGAACCGGGTGGTGCGCGAGGCCGCGGCCTCTTCGCGGAGGGCGTCCTCCATCTCCGTCTTGTCCGCGGGCGCCAGCACGACCACCGCCGTGCGGCGACCGCTCTCGTTGGCGAGCGCCAACTCGCGGACGATCACCGGAACGCGTGACGACCAACCCAGGATGAGCGTGTGTCCGGTCTCCATCACGTTGCTCCGGCCCTTGCGGAGACTGTCGACCTTCTGATCCACGAGGTTGGCGATCAAGCCGATGAGACTGCCGGCGAGGAAGATGCCGATCACGGTGATGATCAGACCGAGAACGCGAGACGACCACTCCTCGTCGTCGGCGAACGTTCCGGGGTCGATGACCCGGAGCAGCGACTGCCACATCGACTCGTAGAAGTGGAGGCCCTGTTCCTGATCGTTGACGCCGACGAAGCTGAACACCGTGTCGGCGGTCGCTGCGACGACGATCACGACGAGCGTCAGCAGGAGGAGCCACCCGATGACGACGAGCGGTCCGCGCGACAGCCCCGA
>CAJBIS010000151.1 GCA_903953195.1 uncultured Actinomycetes bacterium | reverse complement strand
TCCGAGGTCGGAACGCGAGGCAGACCCCTCGAACGCCGGTGAGAGCAGTCGGCGCACCTCACTGAATGACAGCTCGAGCGGGCTCGGCTCACCCGGTTCGATCTCGGATGCAGACTCGAGCGACCGGAACGCGCCGTCGAGATTGGTGCGTTGCCAGTCCTCACCCCACGCCGGTGCGACCAGCAGATCGGCGACGGTCGCCAGGTCCGTGCACCACGCTGCGATCGGACGCTGCGGCCCGGCGACGAGCAGCTCGTGCGCCCGAGCCAGACTCCGCACCGCTGCGGCAACACGACCTGCGCCGGCGAGCGCACCGTCGTCGAGCGGCAGCGCCGCCACCCCTCCGAGCGCCAGTCGGAAGTCATCCGCCGACACAACGGCAGCATGCTCGTCCGGGACTGCTGCCGTTCGGAGGTCGTCGCCCAGCGCGAGACCCATCATCAACTGGTCGACGCCGGCGGACCACGAGTTCGCCTCGTGCGAGACGTCGATGTTCCACTGAGCGCGGTGCGGACCGTCGAGACCCCACCGAACGCCGCCCCGATCGGCCAGGTCGTGCACCAGACCGAGGTCGTCCGACGTGAGACTGAACCGTTCCCGAACCGCCGGGAGCCCGAGCACCTCGCGCACTGCGGAGACCTCGAAGCGGCCGGTGACGAGCGAGAGGATCTGCGCCATCGCCTCGAACACCGGGTTGAACGATCGGGCCCGCTGATTGACGATCGTGTAGCGCAACGACGGAACTCGGTCGGGCTCGAGACCACTGCCCCGCTCCGCTGACGGGCCCAGCACCGCACCGATGACCGGCGCGTACGTCTCGAGTTGCGGGCAGACGACCAGCACATCGGACTCGACGAGCGTCGGGTCGTCACGCAACAACCCGAGGATCGCATCACGCAGCACCTCGACCTGCCGCGTCGGGCCGGGAGCAGCATGCACCTGGAATGAGCGGTCGTCGGATGCAGGTGTGACGCCGCCGTCGAAGGCCACATCGGCACGGATGTGCTGCTGTAGTGAGGCGAGCAATGTGGGCGCCGACACATCCGGCGCGGGCACACGCTCCACGTCGATACCGGCGGCACCGAGCATGCGAGCCGAGTCGAGCGGTCGCTGCGCCCAGGTGTCGACGAGCGGGTTGGCGTGCTCGTCGACGTCGACCGGACGAGGGAACGACCACGAGATGTCACGGGCCGGGATGGCCACCGCCGCAGCAGCGGTTCGTGCGGCGACCTGCACCGACGCCGCCGACGACGGACTCACCAACAGCATCGACACCGAGTGATTCACGGCCAGCGCGTCCAGCAGCGGGCCGAGTTCGGAGGACATCGCCGACAGCCCGACCGCGAAGAGGCGGCTCGGCAGCTGGTACGGCCCCGGCTCGGTCATCCTGAGCTCACCGGAACGAAGGTCCGCCACGGCGTCGCGCAGCCGCTCGGCCGGCGAGGTGACGCCGGCGTGATGCTCGCCGATCCGTGCTCGGACGGCACGGAACAGATCGAACTGCCACCGCTGCTCGTCGCCGAGTGGCGAACCGTCAGCACCGACGGCATCGCCGGCGATCCAGCTGAGCACCATGCTCGGACGGTGCACCGAGTAGCGGTCGAACAATTCGGCGATCGCGGCGGCACGGGCCGAGAGCGTGCCGCCCTCGGGCGGCTTGCCCAGCCGGGCATCCACGCCGTCACCACCAGCGACGATGAGGCCGAGCACAGTCCAGGTGAGCCGCTCCACCTGCCACGGGTCGACCTCCTCGACGGGCCCGTCGGCGTCAGCGGAACGAAACGCGTTCAGCACTCGCCAGCGCAGTGCGCCCGGCATGGACATCGTCGTGTTGGCGACGACACCGTCGCCCGCCCCCGTGGGCGCACCGAGGCGCACGGCGAGTTGCTGCTGCACCCAGTTCCGGAACCCGTGATTGGCGACCGTCACCCAGTCGGGTGCGAACGGGTCGACCGTGCCGTCGGGGCCGTGCAGCGGCGCGCGCAGACCGTCGACCAGGAGATCGATCAGTTCCTCGGGCCGGTCGGCGACGGTGACGGACAGCACGGGCGGCACCCTACCGAGGGCCTCTGACACCGAACGCAGACGCCGTGATCCACCGGATCCGTGCGGGCGGCAGTGCGCAGTCGACCAAGCACCAGTTCACCACCACTGCCCGATCTGCCACGCCCACCCCTCCCACAGGTCGAGGACGAGATCAGTCAAGCACTGTTGCCCAACCGCTGACGCCGAACCGGCAACGGCCGGCGGCAGATCAGCTCGAACTCAGGCGCCGGGCTTCCAGATCATGAGCACCAGGATCGCCACGACGATCAGGTTCGACACCGCCGAGAACACACCCACCTGCTTGCCGGCCGCGTCGAGCGTTGCGACCCGGGCGTCGTCAGGGCCCGCCGGAGGCGATGCGATCAGCTCGCGCTGCGTGGCCACCAGCCGCTTGATCCGAGGTCGCATCGCACCGTGGGACAGGCCGAGCCAGACGATGTAGAGGACGATCGTCAACCACACCCACAGCTGCGAGAACTGGTAGAGCTTGTCGCTCATCCCGACCAGACCGAAGCCGAAGATCGCCACCAGGTACACGAAGATGTCTGCCACCTTCATCGACACGAAGGAGTTGGTCTCGATGACGGCGAGCCCCTGCTCGGGCGGCAGCTGACGGGCCTTGTTGATGTGGAGCCCGCTCACCATCGCGGCGCCGAAGCCCACGATCGCGCACAGCACGTGCAGCAGCAGGAACACGTTGTAGCCAGCAGTGTCGACGCCCACGGTGGATCTCCTTCGGCCGGAACCGACGTCCCGGACCCCGGTCACCCTACGCGACCGTCGACGGCGATCCGGCCCGCTCCGAGTGTCGTGGCCCATGAGCGACGCGCGCCACCACTGGTTCGGCACGGCTGGAGCGCACCTCGCCCACTACCGTCGCAACCGTGCAGCCCGGGCGCGACGACCGACCGAACATCGTGATGATCGTCGCCGACGACCACGGGCGCGAAGCCGTCGGCTGTTACGGCAACCCGGTGGTGTCGACGCCCAACATCGACCGGCTCGCCGAGCGGGGCGTGCGGTTCGACAACGCGTTCTGCACGACGGCGTCGTGCGGTGGCAGCCGGTCGGTGATCCTCACCGGTCTGCACACCCACACCAACCGCACGTTCGGCCTGGTGCACCAGCCGCACAACTTCTCGACGGCGCTCGACGTGCACACACTGCCGAGCCTGATGCGTCAGG
>CAJBIS010000150.1 GCA_903953195.1 uncultured Actinomycetes bacterium | reverse complement strand
GTTCGCGCGCCGCGACGTGCTGGTACACGCTCTGGAAGCCCGGTCGGTTCAGGAGTCCGGTGAGGTCGTCGTGGGTGGCCGAGTAGAGCAACTGCTCGCGCAGCACGTGCTCCTCGGTGACGTCCTCGGTCTGGAGGACCGCGTGTTCGAAGTGGCCGTGGTCATCGCGGATCGACGACACCGACATGCGGGCCCACCGCGTCTCGTCGCGGTCGTCGAGCAGCCGCACCTCGATGGGATCCTGATCGATGCCGTCGACCGCCAGCACCACGAAGTCCTCGACCCGCTCACGGTCGTCGTCGACGACGAGGTCGCCGACCGACCCGCCGGCCAGCGCCTCGAGCGGACGGCCGCTCAGGTGGGCCAACGCCGAGTTGACGCGCACCAGACCACCGGCGACGTCGAGCAGCGCCATACCGAACGGCGATCGGTCGAAGGCCTGTTCGAATCGGCGACGTTCGAGCTGCGCGATCTCGAGGCCCTCGGCGCGCGCGCTCAGGTCACGACCAACGACCACGAGCGCACCGACGCTCGACTCGTCGAGCAGGTTCGCGGTCAACAGCTCGAACGGCCGGTACGAACCGTCCTGGTGCAGGATCCGGAGCTCGATCGGCACCTTCGCGCCGGGGCCCGACGTCGAGGCGGTGGCCAGCGACTCGGCGACCGATCCGATGTCGTCCGGGTGGATCAGGTCGAACGCGCTGCGACCGATCCATTCGACACGGCTCCAGCCGAGCGCCACCTCGGCAGCGCGATTGACGTAGCGGAGACAGCCCAGCTCATCGACGATGAGCACCGTGTCGGCCATCAACTCGACGATGGCCTCGAACGATCCCGCACTCAGTGGTGGCTCCACCACTCCAGCGTGCCAGAAGATCCGGCGCACGCGCGCCAGAAACCTGAATTGGGTTCAGAATCCTCAGGCCGCGGCGAGTTCCTTGCCCGCCGAACGGATCCGGAACGCCAGCACGATCTCGGTGATCCCCCGGAAGAGCGCGAAGAACCCCACCCACAGCAGGATCAGCGCGGCACGGGCCGGGTAGAACTGCTGCGAGGCCCAGAACCCGAGCATGAGCTCGATCACGCCGACGATCAGACCGAGCCACCACACCTCGTTGGTGTCCCGTGAGACGACGGCCCCGATGATCTGGAACGTGCCCATCAGGATGAGCAGGAGTCCGAGGACGCTGGCCAGATCCCAGAAGGCGTCCTGGGGGGAGGCGAAGCAGTACACCGCGCCGGCGGTGAACATGAGCGCCAACGCCAGGTTCAGCCAACGCCAGCCGCTGCGCAGCAGGGCGAAGATCACGAACTCGTTGATCGCCGCGCCGACGAACACGATGCCGAGGATCAGCCCCACGGTGCCCACGGACGTCTCGTTGAAGCGCAGCACCAGCACCGAGATCAGCAGCCAGATCACCCCGGTGACCAGGAAGATCCACCAGAGACCGGTGGCGGCCCGGAGCCCGCTGACGAGATCGTCCTCGGAGATCGTGTCGACGTCAGACATGGCCAGCACCTCCATGCGTGTTCAGTGGCCCTCCCCGACGGTAACCAGCCCGCTGCCGGGCTGGGTGGATCCGCCCGGTCGCCGGACGGGACACGGACGCAGCGGTGGCGTACCGTGAGGTGAGTACACAGTGTTCAGCACGGAGCCACGCCGGGAGGGTCGGTGGCGGCTCCGGTCGATCAGGGCGGAATGACATGGCGGCAGCTTCGACGGATCACGGCGGATTCCCCACGGACGGGACCGGCTCGACGACTCGACGCACCCGACGACGGATCGCTGCGTTCCTCGGAGCGGCCGTGACCGTGGCGGCACTCGCAGCGTGCGCCGTGCCCGTCGAACCGTCACCGACGGTCCTCCCCCAGCCCCCGGGACGCGGCAAGGTCGCCGGCGTGGCGGTGGCACCGTCCGCCGGGTGCACCTCGGGTCCGGGCCTGACCGCCGGGCGCACCACCGTGACCCTCGCCTGGAAGGGGCTCGCGCGCCGGGCGCTCCTCGACGTGCCCACGACGGGCAGCGGTCCCCGTCCCGTGCTGCTGTCCCTCCACCCGTTCACGCTGACGCCCGAGGTGTGGGACTCGTACTCGAAGCTCGCCGAGGCCGGGACGGCCCGCGGCTACATCGTGATCACCCCGCTCGGCAGTGACCCGGGGCCGCGGTGGGCCGTGCCCGGCGGCACCCGGACCGGTGTCGACGACATCGGCTTCGTGAACCGACTGCTCGACGACGTCGAGGACCGTGGCTGCGTGGACCGCAACCGCGAGTTCGCCGCCGGTTACTCCGCCGGCGCCGCCATGAGTCAGGCGCTCAGCTGCACCGTCCCGTGGCGCATGGCCGCGGTCGCCGGATCGGGTGGTACCAACCTGACCGACCGGTGCCCCGCGTCGCCCGGCACCGACGTGATGGTGCTGCACGGCACCGCCGACCCGATCGCCCCGGTGACCGGCTCGACGGTCCCGTTCGCCACGCCCAACGGGGTGAACGTCGCAGACGTCGTGGCGACGAACGCGGCGCGTGCCGGCTGCGACGCAGTGCCGACGATCGACCAGCGCCACCGCACCGTCCGGGTCGACACCTACCAGGGCTGTGGGACGCACCGAGTGGAGTACTGGCAGATGCAGGGCAACGGCCACACGTGGGCCGGCACGCCGGGCATCCTCGACCTGTTCGTGGGCACGACGAACACCGACTTCAGCGCAACCACCGCAGTGCTCGACTTCTTCGACCGCACCACCGTCTGACGAGCAGCCGTCTGACGAGCAGCCGTCTGACGAGCCGCCGTCTGACGGGCCGCCGTCTGACGCACCTGCGCTCGACCGGTGTGATCCGGTCGACGGGATCGGACCGCCGGAATCAGGTCGCCGCTGAGGTCTCGGCCTCGGCGGTCCACATCCGTTCGATGTCCTCGAGCGAGCGACCTCGGGTCTCGGGCAGCACCCGCCAGATCCAGACGAAGGCCACTGCGCTCATGGCGGCGAAGAGCCAGAACGTGCCCGCCTCGCCGATCGCTCCGGTCAGCGTGAGGAAGAACTGACTCACCAACCAGGCGCTCCCCCAGTTCGCCGCCGTCGCGACCGACACACCACGACCGCGGATGCTGCGGGGGAAGATCTCGTTGATCACCGTCCACACCACGGGCCCGAGCGAGAACGCGAACGAGGCGATGTAGACGACGAGCGCCACGAGCGTGACGGTGCCCGCGGCCGACGGCGCCGAGGGCGAGTCGGTCGGCTGGCTCGGAATCGCGTTCAACGACAGGAACGAGACCCCGACCGCGGTGAGGCTGACGCCCATGCCCACGAGTCCGGCGAGCAGGAGCGGCCTGCGGCCGAGTCGATCGACGAACGCGACGGCGATCAGGGTGGCGAGCACGTTGACGGCGCCGATCGCCCAGGTCGTCGCCGCGGTCTGCTGCGCGGCCGTCTCGAATCCCGCCGCGGCGAAGATCTTGTTGGCGTAGTAGATGATGGCGTTGATCCCGGTGATCTGCTGGAACACCGCGAGTCCGACGCCGATCATCAACGGCTTGCGCCACCGCCGGCTGAACACCTCGGACCAGCCCGCCTGCTCGACCTCCTCGCCCAGGCTGGCGTCGAGTTCGGCCATCGCGGCCTCGGTGTCGTGCGGTCGGATGCGACGCATCGCCCGCTCCGCGTCGTCGCGGCGGCCCTTCGTGACGAACCAGCGGGGCGTGTCCGACGACGGCAGGATCAACAGCACCAGGAGCACCGCCGGGACCGCGGAGACTCCGAGCATCAACCGCCACCGGTCGCCGCTCGAGAGCAGCTCGTCCACCAGGTAGGCCAGGAAGATGCCGAACGTGATGCCGAACTGGTACCAGGACACGAACCGTCCGCGGACACGGGTCGGAGCCATCTCGGCGGCATACAGCGGCGCCGCCACCGACGCGACGCCGACGCCGAAGCCCACGACGAGTCGACCGACCACCAGGACACCGGTGCCCGGCGCGCCGGCCTCGATCAGCGCGCCGATCGTGAACATGACCGCAGCGACCAGCACGGCGGCTCGTCGACCGATCCGGTCGGCGAGCATGCCGGCCACCAGCGCGCCGACCAGCGCGCCGAGCGTGACCCAGCTGGTGATCACCTCGATGGCGAAGGTGCTGACCGAGAACGACTTCTCGATGCCCACCAGCGCGCCGGCGATGACGCCCTGGTCGTAGCCGAACAGCAGCCCGGCGGTCAGGATGACCGCGCCGACGAGCCACAGCCATCGACCCAGCGGCGCTCGTTCCTCGACATCGTCCACGACGACCGTGTCCACGCTCATTGCCGACCCCCGTTCCGTTCGACCCCATGAACCGGGCGCCGTCGGTGCCGCCGCCCGTTCGGCGTCAGTCTCGCCGAAGGGGCGTGTCGGTCGTCGGATAGTGTCGCCCGGGTTCGTCGGACCGCACACGGACCGGGCACCAGTGCCACGTGTGACGCGACGAGGAGGGAGCTCCGAACGTGTCACCGACCGACCAGCACGACGCCGCGGATGTCGCGACCGACGACACCGCACCGCTACCCGAGCACACCGTCATCGGTGTCGACATCGGCGGCACCGGCATCAAGGCGGCGCCCGTCGACCTGAGCACGGGCACGCTCCTCCGCGAGCGGATCCGCGAGCTCACTCCCCATCCGGCGACGCCCGACGCCGTCGCCGACGTCGTGGCCGGAATCGTCAGCCGGATCGGCGGGTCCGGTCCCCTCGGCGTGACCCTGCCGGCCGTCGTGCAGCACGGCATCGCCCGGACCGCCGCCAACATCGACGCCGGGTGGATCGACCTCGATGCGGACGCACTGCTGTCACGGGTGACCGGCCGGTCGGTCGGGGTCGTCAACGACGCCGACGCCGCCGGCGTGGCCGAGATGCGGTTCGGCGCCGGTCGCGACCAGCGCGGCGTGACGGTGATGATCACGCTCGGGACCGGCATCGGCAGCGCCCTGTTCGTCGACGGCGTGCTCGTCCCGAACACCGAGTTCGGCCACCTGCACCTGCACGGCGGCGACGCCGAGGACTATGCCGCCGAACTGGTGCGCGAGCGGGAGGACCTGAGCTGGAAGGCGTGGGCGCACCGGATCGAGAAGTACGTGCACCTGCTCGAGGCCCTGCTCTCACCCGACCTGATCATCGTCGGTGGCGGCGTCTCGAAGAAGTCCGACAAGTTCCTGCCACACATCGAGTGCCGGACACCGATCGTGCCCGCCGCGATGCACAACGACGCGGGCATCGTCGGCGCCGCACTGTTCGCACCCGCGAACTGAGCGAAGCGACGCAACAGGGCCGTCGGCGCCGCACTGTTCGCCCCGGCGGACTGAGCGAAGCGACGGCGCCGTTGCGGTCACTCCGAGGTCGGGCCCTCGAACCGCGGGGCCCGTTTCTCGCGGTGTGACGCGAGCCCTTCGGCCGCGTCGGGTCCACCGAACCCGAAGAACTCGAGGCCCCACGAGGCATCGAAGATCGAGCTGTGGTCGCGGTACCAGTTGTTGAGCGCGTGCTTGGTCCAGCGGATCGCCGACTGGGCGCCGTCGGCGAGGCCGATCGCCACCTCGAGCGCCCGGTCCTGGACGACGTCGTCGTCGACGCACAGCGACACGAGCCCGATGCGTTCGGCCTCCTCGCCGGTGAGCGGTTCACACGTGAGGAGGTAGTACTTCGCTTTGGCCATCCCGCACAGCAGCGGCCAGCACACGGCGGCGTGGTCGCCGGCGGCGACGCCGAGTCGGGTGTGGCCGTCGATGATCCGTGCGGAGCGTCCGGCGACCGAGACGTCGGCGAGCAGCGCGGCGACCAGACCGGCGCCGACCGCCGGGCCGTGGATGGCCGAGACCACGGGCTTCGAGCAGTTGACGACGTTGAACACCAGGTCTCGGGCCTCGCGCAGGACGCGGGTTCGACCGGCGTAGTCGTCGATCAACTCGTCGAGCAGTTCGAAGCTGCCACCGGCCGAGAACGCCCGGCCGGCGCCGCGCAGCACGGCCACGTGCACCGCCGGGTCGCGGTCGACCGCGAGCCAGACGTCGGCGAGTTCGCGGTGGACCGCGGCGTCGACGGCGTTGAGTCCCGGCGCGTCGAGCGTGATGCGCAGGACGTGGTCGGCGGGTTCGTCGAAGGTGAGGTTCGGGAACCGGTCGGCGTAGTCGGGTCGGGGATCGCTCATGGGTTCATTCTGTCCGACCGGTCGCTCGGGCCGCCGTTCCCGTCGCGCATCCGCTCGGGCGTAGAGTGCCGGTGGCGCTTTCACCGGGGGGCGCGTTCCGGAGTTCTGGGGAGACAGCGTGCAGAGGATCCTGGCCGCCATTCGTCGACACCCGTGGCGCAGCGCGTTCGGTGCCGTCGCGGTCGTCGTGCTGGGCGGCGCCGTGGCGAACCGTGAGCTGATCTCGCTGCTGCTCCGACCCGAACCGACGGTGGATCTGTCACTGCCGGTGGTGACCCCGGTGACGGCCGGCCCCGGCGAGACCGTCTATCTGGTCGACGCCTCGCGATCGAAGGTCACCGTCGAGGTGGACGAGGTGCTCGCGGGCGCGGAGCTGACCGCGACCCTCACGACGACCGGGATCGCCGGCAGCTTCGCGGTGGGAGCCGACCCTGCGCAGAGCCGGTTCGGGGACATGGCCGTCAACGTCATGCAGCTCCGCAGCGACAACTCGCTGCGCGACAAGGTGCTGCACCACGACTTCCTCGAGTCGCACACCAACCCCGAGGTGCGGCTCGACAACATCACCGTCGAGGGCCCGCTGCAGGCCCCCGCTCCGGGCGCTCCGGCGGCCGTCACCCTCCGAGGCGACCTGACGGTGAAGGGGACGACGAAGCCGGTGACGTTCAACGCCGAGGCCCGACGCGACGGCGACGAGATCACGGCCACGGCGACGGGCACTGTGCAGCTGGCGGACTTCGGTGTCGGACCGATCACGAAGATCGGGCTCGTACGAACCGGTGACGAGGCGCGACTCACGCTGCAGCTCACCGCGGTCGACGCGGCGACGTTCACGCCGCCGGCCACCGTCGAGGTGCGCACCGCCGGAGACGACACCGCCACCGACGGTCCGGCCTACTCGACCCAGGTCGCACCGATCCTCCAGTCCAACTGTGCGTCCTGCCACCAGACCGGTCAGATCGGCGCCGAGCACTGGAAGCTCGACACCGCCGGCGACGCCCGGGCCGACGCCGATGGCGTCGCCGTGGTCACGAAGGCCCGCTACATGCCGCCGTGGCCCGCATCCGATGCCGGGGTCCCGTTGCAGCACGTCCGGCGTCTGACCGACGATCAGATCTCGACGTTGCGCGACTGGGCCGCGGCCGGCGCACCGCTCGACGTGCCGGCGACGACACCGGTCACGCCGACGCCCGACCCGACGGTGGCCATCCCCCGACGCGACGTGCAGATGTCGCTGATCGAGCCCTACCGCGGCGAGTCCAACGAGCGCGACGACTACCGGTGCTTCGTGCTCGATCCCGGGTTCACGACCGAGTCGTTCGTGACGGGCTACACCTTCGAGCCGGATCGACTCGACGTCGTGCACCACGCGCTGATCTACCGGGCGTCGAGCCGGTCGCTCGAACAGCTCCTGCAGGCCGACGCCCGCGACGACGGGTCCGGATGGCGCTGCGGGTCCGGCATGGGCCCGAAGGGCAGCGAGGAACTCATCGCCGGGTGGGTCCCCGGCCAGACGCCGAGGGACTTCGGCGAGGGGGTCGGCTACCGCTTCAATCCGGGGGACCTGCTGGTGGCCCAGATCCACTACCACTACGAGGGTGACCGTCCCGCCGATCAGTCGCGGATGGACCTCGAGGTGGCGCCGCCGGGCGCTCCCATCACGGCGCTGCGCACCGGCGAGTACCTCGCACCCGTCGAATTGCCGTGTCCGGCGGGTCGCACCGAGCCGCTGTGCGACCGGACCGCGGCGATCCAGGACGTCGCGCAACGGTTCGGACCTGCCGGCGCCGGGATCGCCAACGGCCTGCACCGGTTGTGCCGCACCACTCCCGAGCAGGTCGCCGCTGCGTCCGACGGGACCACGGCCCGCACCACGTGCGACCTCCGGGTGCGTACCGCCGGCGACATCGTGGATGTCCTCGGCCACATGCACCAGTACGGGCTGAGCTATCGGATGACCCTGCACCCGGACACCGACCGCGCCACCGTCCTGCTCGACATCCCACACTGGGACTTCAACTGGCAGCTGAACTACCAGCCGGTCACGCCGGTGCCGGTCGCCGTCGGCGACACGGTTCGGGTCGAGTGCGCCTGGGATCGGAGCCTGCGGCCCACGCAACCGATGCGCTACCTCGTGTTCGCCGAGGGCACCGACGACGAGATGTGCTTCTCGACGATCACGGTGCGGCCGACGCCATGAGGACGACGCCATGAGGACGACGTCGTGAGCGGGCTCGACGTCACTGCGCTGTTCGATGTGCGTGGCAAGCACGCCGTCGTGACCGGCGGCTCACGTGGGATCGGCCGCATGATCGCCGAGGGCCTGGTCAGCAACGGCGCGCAGGTCTGGATCACGGCGCGCAAGGCCGACGCGTGCGACGCGACGGCCGCCGAGCTGAACGCCCTGCCCGGTGACGGCGCGTGCCGGTCGCTCCCGGCGGACCTGTCCGACCCCGCCGGCCTGACCGCGTTCGTCGACGCGTTGCGCGCCGACACCGACGCCGTCGACATCCTGGTGAACAACGCCGGGGCGACGTGGGGGGCGCCGCTCGACGAGTTCCCCGAGTCGGGGTTCGACAAGGTGATGGACCTCAACGTCAAGGCGCCGTTCCTGCTCACCCGGGCGCTCCACGACGCGCTCCGACGCAACGCGACCACCGACGACCCGTCGCGAGTCGTGATGATCGGCTCGATCGACGGACTGCGCGTCCCGGTCACCGACAACTTCCCGTACTCGGCGTCGAAGGCCGGCATCCACATGCTGACCCGTCACCTGGCGAGGACGCTCGTCGGCGAGCACATCACCGTCAACGCGATCGCACCCGGGCCGTTCGAATCGAAGATGATGGCGTTCGCGCTCGACGACCCGGCGAGTCGGACACTGATCGAGCAGAGCGTGCCGCGCGGTCGCATCGGGACGCCCGAGGACATGGCCGGCACCGTGTTGTTCCTGTGCAGCCGGGCCGGCGCCTACCTGACGGGCACCGTCATCCCCGTCGACGGCGGCATCTCGACGACCTCGTGAACGGAGCCGACGACACCATGGTGGATGCGATCGACCTCTACTGGCGACCGGGGTGCGGATTCTGCACCGCCCTCATCGCGAAGCTGGGACGCACGTCGCTCCCGGTTCGCATGCACGACATCTGGGAGGATCCCGAGGCCGCGGCCGTCGTCCGAGCGGCGGCGCGGGGCAACGAGACGGTGCCGACGGTCGGCGTGGGCGACGAGTACCTGGTCAATCCCAGCCTGAACGCCGTGCTCGAACTGGTCGGCCGGGTCGCCCCGGACCTGCTCGACGCCGACGACGGCTGAGGTCGCTTCCGAGCGGATCAGGCCGTGTGGCTGGACCAGTCGGTCCCGTCCCACCACCGCCACGTGGCCTGACCCCACGGGTCGGGGTGCCAACCCGCGACGGGCGACGATGACGCTGCCGTGGGAACCGCGTCGACCGGCGCCGTCACGCCGCCGATCGGCGCGAACGGGACCGTGGCGTCGGAGGTCGCCAGGGCGAGCTCGCCGGTCGGCTCGGGGCTCGATCCGGCGGCCAGCGGCGACTCCAGCGCGGCGGTGGTGGAAGTCGCCGCCGGGGCCTGCCAGCCACCGAGCGGCGGAAGGTCACCTGATCCGGAGGGTGGCGCGGTCGGCGCCCACGCGTGGGTGTCCGCCGTGACCCCGCCCGCAGCGACGGGCACCGCGTACGGGGCCGCCCCCGGTGCCGGGGGTGCTGCGACGGGGGCGGCGGTGCCCTTCGGTCGTCGCCGGAGCAGCACGAGCACGGCGACGATCGCCGCGAGCAGGACCGCACCGAGCAGACCGAGTCCCCACACCGGTGCGCCGCCGATCATCGACGAGAGGAAGCCCTGCGCGCCGGTGCCCGATTCGACGTAGAGCGTCCCGCTGCCGTCGCCGACGATCTGCCACGTCGCGGTGTCACCGTCGACCTCCGCGCTCGGGTCCGCGTCCAGGATCTCGCCCGGCATGGTCATCCGGACGTTGAACTCCGGCTCACCACCGATCGCCCCGAACATCTGGGCGAGGCTGTCGCCGAGCCCGCCCGCTCCGAACTCGTCGGCGGCTCCGCCCAATGTGCCGGCGGCGCTGGTGAGTGACGAGACGTCGAGTTCGGCCCGCCAGCGTTCGCCCTCGTTGGTGATGACCGGGATGCCGACGTCACCGATGTCCCGCAGGTCCTCGAGTTGGGTGAGGTCGTCGAAGTCGATGCTGAGCCGCACCCCGGCACCTCGGTCGTCGTCGATCGACTCGACGCGCACGCGATCCGCCCACTCCGGCGGCAGCTGCCCCCGGAGGTCCTCGAGCGTCGAGGTGTCGTTCGAGCTCAGGTCACCGAGGCCCAGGGATCCCAGCATCGAGTTGAGTTCCTCGCCGAAGCGGATCTCGACGACGATCGACCCGGATCCATCGGCGCGGAGGTCGTAGCCGTAGTCGGCCTTGAGGCAACCGCTCAGCAACGTCACGCAACCGACGAGCAGCGCAACACGTGCGACTCGAACCATCGTGCACCTCCCGGAGTGCGCGGACCCTAGCGGTTGTCCCACCGTCGGCAGCGTCGCGGTGATTCGATCACTCAATGGTTGTTGAGTAATCTCCCGGTGTGGAGCCGACACCACGCGACCGTGACCGACGGGCACAGCGGCACGCCGCGCTCGGCGACGCTCACCGACTCGAGATCGTGGACCTCCTGACGACCTCCGACCGCTCCCCCGGCGAACTCGAGGGGCTCCTGGGTGTGGGCTCGAACCTCCTCGCGCACCACCTCGACGTGCTCGAGGCCGTCGGACTCGTGTGCCGCACCCGATCCTCGGGCGACCGACGCCGTCGCTACGTCCACCTGTGCGCCGAGGCCTTCGCCGACCTGATGCCCGCGGGCACGCTCACGACGGCCGGCACCGCCGGTCGCACCGTCTTCGTCTGCACCGCCAACTCGGCCCGCAGCCAGCTCGCCGCCGCGATCCACAGCCGGCACTCCGGACTGCCGGGCCTGTCCGCCGGCACCCGACCCGCCGACGAGGTGCACCCCGGTGCCCGCGCCACAGCCCGGCGGCTGGGCCTGGATCTGGACCACGCCGAACCGCGCCACCTCGACGAGATCACCGATGAGATCGACGTCGTCGTCACGGTGTGCGATCGGGCCAACGAGACGCTCCGGCTCCCCGACCGGTGGCATCGGGCCACGCGGCTGCACTGGTCGATCCCCGACCCCGTCGGCGACGAGCGGAGCACGGCCTTCGACGACGTCGCCCGGGAACTCGAACGCCGGATGGACCGCGTGATGTTCGCGCCGACGGCAGGGGGCAGCCATGACTGAGCACCACGACGAGGTGGACCTGACGACCGAGGTCGAGACGGGCACCGGAACGCTGCACGTGCCGCTCGCCCGACGACTCGTCGCCGAGGCGCTCGGCACCGGGCTCCTCATCGTCGCCGTCATCGGCTCGGGGATCATGGCGACCCAGTTGAGCACCGACGTCGGGCTGCAGCTGCTCGAGAACTCGATCGCCACCGCCGGCGCGCTCGTCGCGCTGATCCTCACGTTCGGTGCGGTGTCGGGCGCCCACTTCAATCCGGCGGTGACGCTGATCGACCGGATCCTCGGGAGCATCTCGACCCGCGACACCGGCGCGTACCTCGGTGCCCAGATCGTCGGCGGCTGCCTGGGCGCGATCCTGGCCAACCTCATGTTCGAGCTCCCGGCGGTGAACCTGTCGACGACGGACCGGAGCTCCCCCGCGCTCTGGCTCAGCGAGATCGTCGCGACCGTGACGCTGCTGCTCGTGATCCAGGGATGCGTCCGGTCCGGCAAGGGAGCGGTGGTGCCGTTCGCCGTCGCCGGCTGGATCGCGGGCGCGTACTGGTTCACCTCGTCGACGAGCTTCGCGAATCCGGCGGTCACCATCGCCCGCACGCTGTCCGACACGTTCGCCGGCATCGCACCGTCCTCGGCGCCCATGTTCATCGCCATGCAGCTCGTCGGCGTCGTCATCGCCGCCGGCTTGATCCGTGCCCTCTATCCCCACCCACACCAGGAGCCGTCGTGACCGACACCCGCACCCCTGAGGTCCTCTTCGTCTGCATCCACAATGCCGGGCGATCCCAGATGGCCGCCGCGTTCCTGATGCACCACGGCGGCGACCGCGTGGTCGTTCGCTCAGCGGGCACGGCGCCTGCGGACACGATCAACCCGGCGGTCGTCGAGGCCATGGCCGAGGTCGGCATCGATCTGGCGGCGATGGGCGCCACGCCGAAGCGCCTGACCGACGCCGCCGTGGAGAGATCGG
>CAJBIS010000149.1 GCA_903953195.1 uncultured Actinomycetes bacterium | reverse complement strand
TCCGCTGGCCCACCCACCACACCGACGGCCGGTCCGACGACCCGAACGCGCCGCCGATGGGCACGTGGCTCCGCCTCCGCGACGACGTCAACATCTCGACCTTTCCGCCGCAGGCCAGAGCCGTGGCCCAGGCGCTCCGGGATCACGGCGGCATCGTCGTCGACACCGGCCCCGGCATGACGCTGACGGGGGAGCCGGACCTGCGTTGGAACGACTCGGATCTCGCCGCCCTCACCACCCTCACGGCCGCCGACCTGGAGGTCGTCGACCCCGCTTCGCTCATGATCGACCCGTCGATCGACCGGGCCCGCACCGGTGCCTGACGGGCGCGTCTCGCCGGGATCCGGTGCGTTGCGGATGCTCGACGCCGCCGAGCCGGGCGCGGTCGACGACGCCGCCGAGGTGCTCCGATCCGGCGGCCTGGTCGCGTTCCCGACCGAGACCGTCTACGGACTCGGCGCGTCGATCGAGCACCCGGCGGCGCTGCGCCGGATCTTCGAGGTGAAGGGCCGACCCGCGAACGATCCGCTCATCGTGCACGTGGCGAGCGTTGAGCAGGCCCGCACCCTCGTCGCCGAGTGGCCCGCCGCGGCCGAGTCGCTCACGGCGAACTGCTGGCCCGGTCCGCTCACCGTGGTCCTGCCGCGCAGCGGACTCGTCGACGACGTGGTCACCGCGGGTGGGCCCACCGTCGGGATCCGGTTGCCGGCACATCCGGTGGCCCGGGCGTTGATCGCGTCGGCGGGTGCACCGGTGGCGGCGCCGTCCGCGAACCGGTTCGGTCGGATCAGTCCGACGACCGCGGCCCACGTGCTCGACGAGTTCGGCCTGTCGGCCGCGGGTGCCGACGCCGTCGCCGTGCGACCCGATCTGGTCCTCGACGGCGGTGCTGCGCCACTCGGCGTCGAGTCGACCGTCGTCGACCTGAGCGGGACCCGCCCGCGCGTGCTGCGTCCCGGCGGGGTCGGCGTCGAGGACCTGCGTGACCTGCTCGGCGACGTCGATGTCGTCGATCGTCTGGTCGCACCTGATGACGCGCCGGTGGCGTCACCCGGCGAGTTCCTCGCGCACTACTCGCCCGGCACCCCGCTGGTGCTCGTCGAGGGCGACGGCCCGGCAGCCGACGCGCTCGCCGCGGCGCTCCGTTCCGCCGGGTCCGACGCCGCGGTGCTCGACCTGCCGGCCGAGGGTGGTGCGGCCGCCGCGATCGTCTACGACCGGCTGCGCGCGGCCGATGCCGACGGGCACGAGCTGCTCGTCGGACATCTGGTCGACCCGGTCGGCCTCGGCCGGGCGGTGAACGACCGGCTCTTCCGGGCAGCCCACGGACGGGTGGTGTCGGGCGAGCTGGCCGAACGAGATGTCGTCGCCGAACGGCTGCGCGCGTTGCTCGCGCCCTGACACGGCTGCGAGCATGCCCGACGTGGAGGGTCCGTCGAACTCGTGTCGGTGCCGGTACGTCGCCGCCGCGGCCGTCGTGTCGATGCTGGTGCTGACGGCGGCATGCGGAACTCGGTCGACGAGTGAGCTCGCCGGGGGAGACGAACGGGCTGCCTGGGGTGCGATCGGACCGTCCGGACTCGACGACAGCCCGGACGGCCTGCAGCCCGCCGATCCGGCGGCGTCGGCCATGGACCCCGGACCGCAGGTCATGTCCGAGATCACCCTGCCCGGCGGCGCCGTGCCCACCGTGCCGCAACCGAGCGTGCCGGCGCCGTCGGTGTTCATCACGCCGTCGGCAACGGTGCCGGGCGCGCCGAGGACGACCGCGCCGAGTGCACCCCCGACGACATCACCGCCGCCTCCGGCGAACGGTGGACGCGCCGTCGAACGCCTCGGCGACGACGGTCTGCGCACGACGGCGTCCCAGGCGCTCGGGCTCGTCCGCTACGACTGGCAGCGGCGACTGCCCGGTTGGCAGGTGCGGTTCCTGCCCGGCCGATCCGGCTACCGCGGTCTGACCTACCCGGACGATCGCGTCATCGAGGTCTTCGTGCGGGGGAACGACACCCCGGCGGAACTGTCGCACGTGATCGCGCACGAGCTGGGGCACGCGGCGGACGTCACGTACCTCAACGATCGGGAACGGGACGCGTGGCGCTCGGCGCGGGGGATCGGGGCGGCGACGCCGTGGTTCCCGGGGGTGAGCGGCGCCACCGACTTCAGTTCGGGAGCCGGGGACTTCGCGGAGTCGTTCGCGGCGGTGCACACCGGTGTCGGTTGGTTCTCCGAGCTCGGGCCGCCACCTGACCCGTCACAGGCCGCGCTGCTGGTGTCGTTGACCTGAACGGGGGCAGACCACCCGGTGAATCCGTCGGCCGTTCATGTCGACCTGCCGGGGTGGTCTGCCGTGACGGACAGGCCCGCCGGTACACTGCTCAGGCGTGCTCGCCCGGACGGGCGACGTGGCGTCGGGGCAGGCCCGGCCCGCCCGAGCACACGACCGACCACACGACGACGATCCAGACGACGATCCAGACGGCGGCCCCGGACGACACGGCCGCGACGACCACCGCCCGGACAGGACCACCGTGACCGAATCAGCGACACGACCAGCCGAGAGTTCGGAACCGTCACGCATGCCGTTGCCGCTGGCGCTGCTCAAGGCGTGCCGCCCCAAGCAGTGGGCCAAGAACGTGCTGGTGTTCGTCGCCCCGGCGGCAGCCGGCGTGCTGACCCAGTCCCTCGAGCTTCGGCTCACGCTCCAGGGCTTCGTCGCGTTCTGCCTGGTGTCGTCGGCGACGTATCTGCTGAACGACGTGCTCGACGTCGAATCGGATCGGCGTCACCCGAAGAAGCGCCTGCGTCCGATCGCGAGCGGTGCGGTGCCGATCCCGGTCGCTGTCGCGACCGCCGCCGTGTTGTTCGTCGCCGGTGTGGCGCTGGCCGCGTTCACCAACTGGACGCTCGCCGGGATCGTCGCCGGGTACGCCGTGCT
>CAJBIS010000148.1 GCA_903953195.1 uncultured Actinomycetes bacterium | reverse complement strand
GGCCGGTCGACGGCCGGCACGGCCAGCGCGTCCGGAACCCGTCGGGCCCCTCGTCCCGCGACACGCGCCACGACTCGAACCACGACGCGAACCACGACGCGCGCACCATCAACCCGGTCCACGTCCTCCTCGCGATCGACGTCGGCACGGGGTGGAGCGACACGGCCCGCCACAGCACCGCGCCGGGCGACGAGCGCCGATCGCCGGGTCACCGCGATCGACCCCGTGCGTGCGCCGCACCTGAGCGTCGCCGGCGCCGGCCGTCGGCTGCGGATCCTGGGCATCCTGCTCGGACTGCTGGCGTTCGGCGCGGTGGCGAAACTCGCCACGGTCCAGCTGCGTGACGCCTCGACGCTCAGCGCCAAGGGTGTCGCGGATCGGCAGCGCCACGAGACGATCCCCGCCATGCGGGGCGCCATCCTCGATCGAACGGGCGTGGACCTGGCGGTGTCGGTGCCGCAGGTCGACGTGGCGATCAGTCGCAAGGCACTCGCGAGCGTCGGGATCGAGTCCGACGAGGCGCTGATCCCACTGGCCGACTCGCTCGCCACCGACCTCGGGGTCCCGGCGCGATCGGTCCGCTCGGCGCTGCTCCGGGCCGAGGCCGATGACGACAACGTGCCGATCGCAACCGCCATCGCTCCCGAGCGCGCCGACGCAGCGCGCGAGACACTCACGGAGTCCAACCTGCAGGGGGTGCTCGGTGTGGAGCTGACCTCGGCCCGCGTCCATCCGGCGGGGGAGTCGGCGCTCCGTGTCATCGGAACGCTCGATCATGACGGGCGTCCCAACGACTGGGCCGGCATCGAGAAGCAGTACGACACCCAGCTGACCGGCTCGGACGGCAGGCGGGTCGCCGAACGCACGCGAGACGGACGCACGATCATGGGGTCCGAGCGAGTCGAGCAGCCCGCCCGTCCCGGTCAGGACGTCCAGCTGACGTTGGACCGCGCCCTCCAGTTCGATGCCGAGCAGATCCTGACCCGCGGCGCCGCCGCCGCCGGCGCGGCTGGTGGCATCGCGGTGATCGGTCGCCCGTCCACGGGCGAACTGCTCGCGGTCGCGTCGGTCGAGCGAGACCCCTCCACGGGCGAGATGGGACTGGCATCGGGACCGCTGGCGTTCTCGAACTCGTATCAGGCGGGCTCGGTGTTCAAGCTCGTGACCACTGCAGCGGCCTACGAGAGCGGTGCGATCGACGACAACTCGACGTTCACCGTGCCGTCCTCGATCACCGTTGCGGACCGGACGTTCGACGACCACCATCAGCACGCCACGGAGACGATGACCGTCGACGAGATCATCGCCGACTCGTCGAACGTGGGGACGATCCAGATCGGCCGCCGGGTCGGCGCCGAGCGCCTGCACCGGACGCTGAGCGACTTCGGGTTCGGCCAGCCCACCGGGGTGGGGCACCCCGCTGAGGGTGCCGGTGTGCTCCCCGATGCGTCCTCGTGGACCGAGCCCGATCTGGCCGCGGCGTCCATCGGGACGTTCCAGTCGAGCACGGTGCTCCAGCTCTGGGCGGCGTACAACGTGATCGCCAACCGGGGCATGTACGTGCCGCCCCGCCTGGTCTCCTCGACCATCGACGCCTCGGGTGTGGCCACGCCGGTCGCCGGCCCGGCGGCACGGCGGGTCGTGTCGGAGGAGTCGGCGGCCCTCGTCGATCGGGCGCTGAGCAAGGTGGTCGCCGATGGCACCGCCAAGCACCTCGATCTTCCGGGCTACCTGACGGCCGCCAAGACCGGGACCGGCCGGATGCCGAGCCCGAAGCGGGTCGACAGCACCGACGACTACGTCTGGGCCGACGGCACGTACCACTACGTCGCAACGTTCGCCGGGTACCTGCCGGCCGACCGCCCGCAGGTCTCGATCACGGTGCTGTTGTTCGACACGCCGCCGGGCAGCACCGGCGGCGGCACCTCGGGTCCGGTGTTCGCGGAACTGGCACGATCGAGCATCCGGGAACTCGGAATCGCCCCGAGCAGCGGTGACGCGGCCTCGGCGGCGTCCGCCGGCCCGGCCCGGATCCGCTCCGCCCCCGCCACGGCACCGAACGCGGCGTCGAGCAGCACATCGAGCAGCACATCGAGCAGCACGCCGACCACCACCACCACGACCGTTCCGTCGAGGTCGGGGACCACACCCCAGGCCAACGGCTCCACCACCTCGAGCGCTCGATCGGCGACGATGAAGCGCTCGTCGGGTTGAGTGCGCGGCGTGCGCGGACAGAGGAGTCGGATGTGGTGGACGGAGCGATCACGGTCGGGCGGATCGCCGCGTCCGTGGGCGGAACGCTCCGGGGTGACGGTGACGTCGCCGTCAGTTCGTTGACCCACGACTCCACCCGCGTGCACCCCGGCGCGATCTTCTGCTGTGTGCGCGGCGAACGCACCGACGGGCACCGGTTCGCCGGCGCGGCCGTCGAGGCCGGCGCCGTGGCGCTGCTGGTCGAGGAACCCGTCGACGTCGACGTTCCCCAGATCGTGGTCGACGACGTGCGGGCCGCCATGCCGCTCGCCGCCGTCACGGTGCACGCACACCCCGCCGAGGCCCTCCGGACCGTCGGCGTGACCGGCACGAACGGCAAGACCACGGTCGTCTCGCTGATCGGCCACCTGCTCGAGACCGCCGGACTCGACACCGACGTCATCGGGACGCTGACGGGTGAACGGACGACGCCCGAGGCCGGTGACCTGCAGGCCCGCCTCGCCGACGACGTCGCCGCCGGCGTGCAGGTCGTCGCCATGGAGGTCTCGTCGCATGCGCTCGTCCTGCATCGCGTCGACGGCATGGTGTTCGACGTCGCGGTCTTCACGAACCTCGGGCTCGACCACCTCGACTTCCACGGCACACCCGAGGCGTACTTCGCCGCGAAGGCCACATTGTTCGATCCGGAACACTGCGCGCTCGCCGTCGTCAACGTCGACGACGTCCACGGTCGACTCCTCGCCGACACCGTGACGGTCGGGGTCGTCCGGGTGTCGCTCGAGGACGCACACGATCTGCGGATATCGAGCGGTGGTTGGGCGTTCACGTGGCGTGGGTTGCCGGTGACGTTCCCGCTCCCGGGCCGCCACAACGTCTCGAACGCGCTCGTCGCGGCGGAGGCGTGCTGCGCCCTCGGCATCGAGCCCGAGCGCATCGCCTCGGCGCTCGCCTCGGCACCGGTGGTCCCGGGTCGATTCGAGCTCGTGGACGCAGGTCAGCCCTACCTGGTGGTCGTCGACTACGCGCACACCCCGGATGCGCTGGAGCGGGCCATCGACGCCGCCCGGGACCTCGTCGAACCCGGTGCCCGGTTGCGGATCGTCATGGGCTGCGGCGGTGACCGCGACCGTTCGAAGCGGCCGCTCATGGGGTCGGTCGCAGCGGTCGGCGCCGACGACGTCGTGCTGACCGACGACAACCCCCGCTCGGAGGACCCCGACGACATCCGCGCCCAGGTCCTGGGTGGGGTGCCACCGGACCGGGTCGGCGTCGTGCGCGAGATCGCCGACCGTGGCGCGGCGATCCGCGCCGCGCTGGTCGCCGCGGGCCAAGGTGATGTGGTGTTGATCGCGGGCAAGGGCCACGAACAGGGTCAGATCAGCGGTGACGTCACCGTGCCGTTCGACGACCGCGTCGTGGCCGCCGCGGTGCTCGATGACCTGCGGGGGGCGGCGTCGTGATCCAGCTGCTGCTCGCGACCGGCGTCAGCACGATGGTGGCGCTGTTCGGCACCCGCCTGCTGATCGGGTGGCTCACCAAGCGGGGGATCGGGCAACCGATCCACGAGGACGTGCCCGAGGGCCACACGATCAAGGCCGGGACGCCGACGATGGGTGGCATCGCGATCGTCGCCGGCGCGCTCAGCGGCTACGTGGTGTCCGATCTCTACAAGGGTGGCGTGTTCACGTGGACCGGACTCGCGTGCGTGGGCGCGATCGCCGGCGCCGGGTTCGTCGGATTCCTCGACGACTGGATCAAGATCCGCAACGAGCGGAACCTCGGCCTGAAGAAGGGGGCGAAGAGCATCGGCCTCCTGGCGGTCGCCGTGGCGTTCGCGCTGGCCATGCTGTGGCGCACCAACGTGCACACCACCATCAGCTTCACGCGCTTCGACGACGTCGGCTGGGAGCTCGGCAAGGTGGCCTGGGTGATCTGGGCGGTGCTGGTGATCGCCGCAGCCGCGAACGCCGTCAATCTCACCGATGGTCTCGATGGCCTGGCGGCCGGCTCCGGCGCGATCGTCTTCGCGGCCTACGTGTTCATCGGCTACTGGATCTTCCGCCACCTCGGTGACTACGACATCAACGTCGGACTCGACCTGGCGGTCGTCGCCGCCGCGATGATGGGCGCCTGCGCCGGGTTCCTGTGGTGGAACGCGTTCCCGGCTCGCATCTTCATGGGCGACACGGGTTCGCTGGCGATCGGGACCGGTCTGGCCGTGCTCGCCCTCAGCTCGTCGACGGTCCTGCTGCTGCCGATCCTCGGTGCGCTGTTCGTCATCGAGACGTTGTCGGTGATCATCCTCGTCGTGTCGTTCCGTACCATGGGGCGCCGACCGTTCCGGGCCCCGATCCACCACGACTTCGAGGAACGCGGATGGCCGGAGACCACGGTCATCGTCCGGTTCTGGATGATCACCGCGGCGTGCACGGCGGTGGGCCTCGGACTCTTCTACCGGGAGTTCGTGCGAGCCGGGGGCCTGGATTGACCTGGCCGATCGCCGCGGTGGCCGACCGGAGGCACGAGCTCCCGGAACAGGCCTTTCTGCTCGTCGGGCTCGGCGTGACCAACGCCGCGGTCGCTCGCGCCCTGGTGGCGCGTGGTCGACAGGTGGTGCTCGTCGACGACGCCGCTCCCGACTCGGCGCACCGCCTCGCCGACGAGCTCGGTGTGCGGTTGCACGCGGCCCCGGACCGGGCCGAGCTCGGCGCGCTGCTGGGTTCGGTCGACGCAGTCGTGCCCGCTCCCGGCCTGCCGGGATCGCACCCGGTGTTCGCGCTCGCCGTCGAGGCCGAGGTCCCGGTGCTCTCCGAGTTCGACCTGGCCGCGGCCTGGGACGACCGACCGCTCGTCGCGGTGACCGGGACGAACGGCAAGACGACGGTCACGATGCTGGTCCAGGCCATGCTCGACGCCTCGGGCGTCGGTTGTGCCGCCGTGGGCAATCTCGAGGTGCCGCTGGTGGCGGCGATCGACGACCCGGGGCCGGCGTGCTTCGCCGTCGAGGCGTCGTCGTTCCGGCTCGGTCACAGCCGCTGGTTCCGTCCCGCCGTGGCCGTCTGGCTCAACTTCGCGCCCGACCATCTCGACGTGCACCGCGACCTCGAGGAGTACCGCGCCGCGAAGGCCCGGATCTTCACCGATCAGACCGTCGGCGACGTCGCGATCGTGAATGCCGATGATCCGGTGGTGCTGGCCGGTGCGCCCTCGGGCGACGGCATGCCGCAGGTGGTGTCGTTCGGCGTGTCCGGAGCGGAACCCGCAGCGTTCAGCGAGCGCGACGGCGTCCTGGTCGCGCCCGACGGACTGGCGATGCTCGACGTCGCCGAGTTGCCCCGCTCGTTGCCCCACGACCGCGCCAACGCGCTCGCGGCCGCAGCGGCGGCGCTGGCCGCAGGCGCGACGCTCGAGGGGGTTCGTTCAGCGCTGCGCGACACGGTCGCGCTGCCGCACCGCGTCGAGCTGGTGGGGGAGCGTGACGGTGTGCGTTGGATCGACGACTCCAAGGCCACCGCGCCGCACGCCACGCTGGCCGCGCTCCGAGGGTTCGACTCGGTGGTGCTCGTCGCCGGTGGACGGAACAAGGGTCTCGACCTGACGGCGCTGGCCGAGGCCGGTCCCCGGGTCCGTGCCGTGGTCGGCATCGGCGAGGCCGCGGGTGAGGTGGTGGCCGCGTTCCCCGGGTGTCCGTCGGCGACGGCCGACTCGATGTCCGATGCGGTGCTGGCGGCGCGCTCGCTCGCCGAGTCGGGCGACGTCGTGCTGCTGTCGCCCGGGTGCGCGTCGTTCGACTGGTACTCCTCGTACGCCGAACGCGGTGACGACTTCGCCGCTCGCGTCCGTGCGCTCGTGCTGGAGGTCGCCTCGTGACGGCGTCCCGAACCGCTCGCACCGCCCGCCCGCGCACGGGGGCCGCGCCCCGCGGCCCGGCGCCGGAACTCGTGCTGGTCGCCGCCGTCGCCATCCTCTGCGGCTTCGGACTGGTGATGCTCTACTCGGCGTCACAGGTGCTGTCGATCACCAGGTTCGACCACCCGTGGCACTACGTGGGCCGTCAGGCGATCTGGCTGACGATCGGTGTCGCACTGGCATTGGTGGCGGCCCGGATTCCACTGCGCGTGTGGCGCGATCAACTCGCATGGGTCCTGATGGGCGCGGCCGTGCTCTCGCTCGGGTGGGTCGCCGCCGGTGAGATCTCGCGGCGGCTCACCGGGTCGTTGCTGCCGTTCGTGATCCAGGAGAACGATGCGACCCGCTGGGTGGGCACGGCGTCGGTGCGGTTCCAGCCCTCGGAGCTGGCCAAGCTCGCGCTGGTCCTGTGGTTGGCGCGTGACCTGTCGGACCGCGGTCGGGACCTGGGCACGTGGCGCGGTCTGCGGGCGCCGCTGGGCGCAGCGGGTGTCGTTGCGCTGCTGGTGATGGTCGGCGACGACCTGGGCACGACACTCCTGCTGGGGCTGGTCGTGGTCGCCATGCTCTGGATGGCGGGTGCTCCACGACGCACGATCGGCGCCCTGTTCGCGTTGATGGCCGCGGGTGCGGTGGCGGCGATCCGATTCCTGCAGGGCTTCCGGGCCAACCGGATCACCGCGTTCCTCAACCCGTCGGAACACACCAGCGGTGCGGGCTACCAGCTGCTCCAGTCGCAGATCGGACTGGCGTCCGGCGGGCTGTTCGGTTCGGGCGCCGGGTACTCGCGCGCCAAGTGGGGGTTCCTGCCCGAGGCCCACACCGACTTCATCGCCGCAGTGATCGGTGAGGAGTTCGGCCTGCTGGGGACGTTGTTCCTGGTGACGACGATCGCCATCTTCCTGGGTGCCGGGTTCGCGATCTCCATGCGCGCCACGAGCCTGTTCGGTCGCCTCGTCGCCATCGGGATCACGGTGTGGATCGGGGTGCAGGCGCTGATCAACATCGGCGTGACCGTCGGTCTGCTGCCCACCAAGGGCATCACCCTGCCGTTCATCTCGTACGGTGGCTCCTCGATGATGCTGTCGTTGATGGGCGTCGGTGTGCTGGTGGCGGTCGCGAGGGACCGGTGAGTGGCTCACCACCTCGTCCCTTCGTCCTGATCGCCGGTGGGGGGACGGCGGGCCACGTCCTGCCCGGACTCGCGGTGGCCGCCGAGCTCGTCGACCGCGGCCACGCCACCGGTGACATCCAGTTCGTGGGGGCGGAACGCGGTCTCGAGGCCACGCTGGTGCCCGACGCCGGGTTCGAGATCACCCTGCTGCCCGGTCGGGGGATCCAGCGCCGACTGACCCTCGAGAACGTCGCCGCCGCACTCGGGCTGGTGCGTGCCGTGTTCCAGGCGCTGGGGCTGGTCCGCCGACTGCGCCCCCGGGTCGTGCTCGCCGTCGGAGGATTCGCGAGCGCCGCAGGCGCGCTCGCCGCGATCGTGTGGCGCGTGCCGCTCGTCGTGGCCGAGCAGAACGCCCGCGCCGGCGCATCGAACCGTCTGGTCGGACGCTTCGCCCGGACGTGCGCGGTGGCGTTCGAGGGCACCGACCTGCCCCGGTCGGTCGTGACCGGCAACCCGGTCCGAGCCGAGGTGCTCGCCGCAGCGGTCGACCGGGACGTGGCGGCGGCGCGGGCCACGCTCGGGGTTCCCGACGACCGGACGATGGTCACGGTGTTCGCGGGATCCCTGGGAGCTCGCAGCATCAACCGGGCCACGTGGTCCGCGGCGGAACAGTGGAGCGACCGGGAGGACCTCGCCGTCTACCACGTCATCGGGGCACGCGACTGGGACGACCGACCCGAGATCGCGCGCCGCGATGATGACGTCATCGGCGCTGGGTCCGGCGAGCGGCTCTGGTACCGGCCGGTGCGCTACGAGGAGCACATGGAGACGGTGCTCGCCGCATCGGACCTGGCCGTGTGTCGTGCCGGCGGGACCTCGGTCGCGGAGCTGGCGGTCATGGGGGTGCCCGCAGTGCTGGTGCCGCTCCCGATCGCCACGCGTGATCACCAACGCGCCAATGCCGGCCCGCTCGTCGCCGCGGGCGCCGCCGTGCTCATCGACGACGACCGTTTCGATGTCGGGTCGATGGTCGCGGCGGTCGACTCGATGGTGGCCGACGGAGCGCTGGCCCGGATGTCCGACGCCGCCCGCTCGGCGGGCCGACCGGACGCCGCTGCTGCCGTGGCCGACCTGGTGGAACGTCATGCCGGTTGACGCCCCGCGCCACGTCCCCGATCTCTCGACGCCGCGACGCGTCCACGTGATCGCCGCCGGCGGCACCGGCATGAGCGCGCTGGCGACGGTGCTGGTCGAGGCCGGTCACCGGGTCACCGGGAGTGATGCCGTCGACAGCGCCGCCCTGCGACGTCTGGCCGATCTCGGCGTCACGGTCTTCGTCGGACACGATGCGGCGCACGTCGGTGACGCCGAGTTCGTGGTGGCGTCCACCGCAGTGCCCGCCGACAACCCCGAGGTGGTCGAGGCCCGCGAGCGGGGGCTCGACGTCCTCCGGCGGCTCGACCTGCTGCCGGCGCTCGCGCAACGCCAGCCGTTCGTCTCGGTCAGCGGCACGCACGGCAAGACGACCACCTCGGCGTTGCTGTCGGTGGCGCTCACCGGTGCCGGCGAGGCCCCGTCGTTCCTCGTGGGTGCGCCGGTCGCCTCCCTCGGGACCGCCGCCGGGTTCCGTTCCGGTCGGTGGTTCGTGCTCGAGGCCGACGAGAGCGACGCGTCGTTCCTGGCGGGGCCGCGCGCCGCGGCGCTCGTCACCAACATCGAACCGGACCACCTGGAGTTCTGGGGTGGCTGGGACGAACTGCTCGCCGGGTTCCGGACGTTCCTCGAGCAGACCGATGGTCCGTGCATCGTGTGTGCCGACGACCCGGAGGCCCGGGCGCTCGGCGAGCTCGTCGGCGCGGCCTCGTACGGCGAGGCGGACGACGCGACCCATCGGGTCGAGCGGCTCGTGCTCGGTCCGGACCGCTCGACGTTCGATCTGGTCAGCGGTGACTCGGCGACGGTGCACGTCGACGTGCCACTCGCCGGCCGGCACAACGCGCTCAACGTCGCCGGGGCCCTGTCGGTGGTGCGCGCACTCGGTGCGGACGTCGACGCCGCAGCGGCCGCGTTGGCCGACTTCGCCGGCGTGTCCCGACGGTTCGAACTCGTCGGCTCGGCCGCCGGTGTGACGGTGATCGACGACTACGCCCACCTGCCCGCCGAGGTCGCCGCGGTGCTCGCCGCCGGTCGCAGCGGCGGGTGGGACCGTGTCGTGGCGGTGTTCCAACCGCACCGGTACTCGCGCACCGAGCGGCATGCCGCCGAGTTCGGTCCGTCGTTCGGCGATGCCGACGTCCTGGTGCTGTGCGAGCTGTACCCGGCGGGCGAGGCGCCGCGACCGGGCGTCGACGGGTCGCTCGTGCTCGAGTCGGTCACCGCCGCCGGGCGCAACGACGTGGTGGTCTGGCGCCCGACGCTCGACGATGTCGTCGCGTTCCTCACCGACGAGCTGCGGTCCGGTGACCTCCTGGTGACGATCGGCGCCGGCGACGTCACCACCGTCGGGCCCCGGGTGCTCGTCGGGCTGCGGGAGCGGTCGTCGTGACGGGTGACGCCATCGGGGCGCTCGACGATGCGCTCGCATTCCTCGGCGATCGCCTCCGCCGCGAGGAACCCATCGGACCACTGACCACCTACGGCGTCGGCGGCCCGGCGCGTCGATTCCTCGAGGTGGCCGACGCCGACGAGCTCGCGGCCGTCGCCGCAGCGGTCGCGGGGCTGCCCGTGGCCACTCGCCCCGCCGTCCTGGTGATCGGTCGTGGATCCAACCTGCTCGTGGCCGATGCCGGCGCCGACGCGCTCGTGCTGCAGCTCTCCACGGCGTTCGCCGAGGTCGTCATCTCGCCGGGCCGCGACGGTGCGTCACGGGTCCGGGCCGGTGGCGCGGCGAACCTTCCGGTCGTCGCCCGTCAGACCGTCGCGGCGGGCCTGCGCGGATTCGAGTGGGCGGTCGGCGTGCCCGGTTCGATCGG
>CAJBIS010000147.1 GCA_903953195.1 uncultured Actinomycetes bacterium | reverse complement strand
GACTCGATGCCGCGCAGTTCGTCGTAGTCCACCTCGACGCAGTCGATCCCGCGTGATGTCGCGAGCACCTTGGCCTGCGGTTTGATCACCTGGGCCACGAAGATGCCGCGCACCCCGCGCAGCAGGGGGTCGAGTTCGAGGCGTTCGAGGTAGCGGGCGAGCTGTTCGACGCCGTCGATCTCGCCGCGTCGCTTGATCTCGACGGCGACGGCGACGCCATCGGCGTCACGACAGAGCAGGTCGACCGGGCCGATGTCGGTCGGGAACTCCCGTCGTACCAGCGTGAGCCCGTCGGCGATCGTCTCGGGGTGTTCGGCGAGGAGCACCTGCAGATGCGCTTCGACACCGTCCTTCTGGAGGCCCGGATCGATGCCGAGGTCGTGGGCGGAGTCCGCATGGATCTCGGTGAGGTGGATCGTGAGCTGTTCGCCCTTCGGGTTGGTCACGGTCCAGTGGTCCTCGTGCTCGACGAGCACGTTCGGTGCGTTCATCCAGTTCAGCGGCTTGTAGGCCCCGCCGTCGGCGTGGATGGCGACACAACCGTCGGCCTTGACCATGATCAGCCGGGTGGCCTCGGGGAGGTGCGCCGCGAGTCGGCCCTCGTAGTCGACGGAGCAGCGGGCGATCACCAGACGCACGAGGTGGACCCTAGATGCTCCGCAACGCGCCACCGTTCGTGGCCGCCGCGCCGCGTCGGTCAGTCGGCGGACGGCGTGAGTCCGGGAATGCGCAGCGACAGGTCGTTGCACTCCTCGCACACCGAGTCGGGAACGATCCCGAGTCGCATCAGCACGGCGAACATCCGACAGCCGAGGCAGAACCCGAATGCCGCCTCGAGGAATGCGGCTGCGGCCAACATCGACACGACGATGCGTGCGGGGCCGCTGTGTCCGGTGATCCAGAGCAGCGACGCCGTCGTCGAGAACGCCACGCCGATGGCCTGAGCGAAGCGCTTCGGCGGGCCGGGCACGAGCCGTTCGAACCGGGTCAGTCGCGGTGCGACGACCTGGGTGGCCAGTCGGCCGAGCGGGCTCAGCGTCGGACCGGTCAGCACACGGGCCCAGAACCCGTAGGTCAGCGGTACGAGCAGCCAGCCCCAGCCGCCGGCGGCGACGCCGAGCGACATGAGCACGACGCCGGTGGCCACCGTGCGTGCGGCCACGTCGTTGACGGGGTTCGGGAAGGAGAACAGCCCGTCAGTACTCGGGGCGGCGGATGCCGCCGGCCGGGTCGGGGTCGCCGATGCGTCAGCCATGGCGTCAGCGTACGAGATGAAAGCTGACCAAACAACTCAGGTTTAGGGGTTTCGGCCCGGAATTCCAGCGGTGTGACACTTCTCACCACCGCATCAAACGCCGTTCACCCAGCTAGCGTCGACGGTGGAGATCGAGGGTGAACCGCGATCCGGATCCGCACTGGAGACCTGATGAACTTCCGCACCGCACTGCTCGTCCCGTTGGCACTGGTCGTCCCGACCGTCGCCGTGGCGTGCACCAGCTCGGGCGACTCCGCCACATCCGACGGGGCGAGCACGACCACCACGGCCGCGCCGGCGGAACCGGCCGCGGTCCCGCCGATGGGGTCACCTCCTGCCGGCGACACCGCCGCGCTGAACATCGCCCAGATCGCAGCGGGGACGCCGGCGACCCAGACGGTGACCCGACTCGTGATCGAGGCGGGGCTGGTGCCCACGCTGGCGACCGGCGGACCGTTCACCGTGTTCGCCCCGGTGGATGACGCATTCTCCGCGATCGACGCGGCGACGTTGCGAGGGCTGTCGGCGGACACGGCCGCGCTGACGGAGGTGCTCACGCTGCACGTCGTCCCCGGCACGTACACGACCGAGCAGCTGCGCTCGCTCTCCGGGACGAGTCTGACCACGGCGCAGGGCGGCGCGCTGCTCGTCGAGGCCAAGGGCGAGGACGTCTACGTGGGCGGCGCCAAGATCGCGGTGCCCGACATCATGGCGTCGAACGGTGTGGTCCACGCCGTGGACACGGTCATCCTGCAGCCGAACGGCTGATCGGGCCCGTGGTCGACCATCCGGGTCGGCATCGGGCCCGGCGACGGCTCACCCCCGTGCGTGCTTGAGCTGCTTGAGCGCTCGGGCTCGATCTCCGGCATGGAGGATCACCTTGCGGAGGCGCACGGCGCTCGGGGTGACCTCGACGCACTCGTCCTCGGCGAGGAACTCGAGCGCCTGCTCGAGCGACATCTGTCGTGGCGGTGTGAGCTTCTGGGTGTTGTCCGAGCCGGCGGCACGCATGTTGGTGAGCTGCTTCTCTCGGCAGATGTTGACGTCCATGTCCTCGCCACGGGAGTTCTCGCCGACGATCATCCCCTCGTACACGTCCTCGGTCGGCGCCACGAACAGGGTGGAACGCTCCTGGATGGCCACGATCGAGTACGGCGTCACCTTGCCGGCGCGGTCGGCGACGACGGACCCCCGGTCGCGTGACCGGATCTCGCCGAACCACGGGGCCCAGCCGTCGAAGATCTGGTGCAGCATGCCCGTGCCACGGGTCTCGGTGAGGAACTCGGTGCGGAACCCGAGCAGCCCACGCGCCGGGACGCGCTGTTCCACGCGGACCCAGCCGGTGCCGTGGTTCACCATGTCCACCAGCTGACCCTTGCGGGTCGCGAGCAGCTGGGTGACGGCTCCGAGGTACTCCTCGGGGATGTCGATGCTCACGGCCTCGACGGGCTCGTGCAGCGTGCCGTCGATCTCACGCGTCACGACCTGCGGCTTGCCGACGGTGAGCTCGAACCCCTCGCGGCGCATCGTCTCGACCAGGACGGCGAGCTGGAGTTCGCCGCGGGCGTGGACCTCCCAGGTGTCCGGGCGCTCGGTGGGGAACACCCGCAGGCTCACGTTGCCGATGAGTTCGGCGTCGAGTCGGCTCTTGATCTGGCGGGCGGTCACCTTGTCGCCCTCGGTTCCGCTGAGCGGTGAGGTGTTGACCCCGAGCGTCATGGCGAGGCTCGGTTCGTCCACCGAGATCACCGGCATGGCCACCGGGTCGTTCGGATCCGCGAGCGTCTCGCCGATCGTGACGTCCTCGAGTCCGGCGACCGCGATGATCTCACCGGGTCCGGCCGAGTCGGCCTCGACCCGCTCGTGGTTCTCGGTGACGTAGAGCACGCTGACCTTGGCGGACTGCACGGTGCCGTCCGCTCGGCACCAGGCGACGTTCTGCCCCTTGCGGATGGTGCCGTGCATGATCCTGCACATGGCGAGGCGCCCGACGAACTGGCTGGCGTCGAGGTTGGTCACCCACGCCTGCAGCGGGTGCTCGGGATCGTGCTCGGGGGCCGGCAGGTGGTCGACCAGCAGTTCGAAGAGCGGGGTGAGGTCGTCGTCGAGGTCGTCGGCGGTCTCGGGGCGCTCGCGACCGGCGCGACCCGCTCGGGCGTTCAGGTAGATCACCGGGAAGTCGATCTGGTCGATGTCGGCGTCGAGGTCGAGG
>CAJBIS010000146.1 GCA_903953195.1 uncultured Actinomycetes bacterium | reverse complement strand
TCGCCCCCGCTCGCGCGTCAGGGGCGGTGCCACTCCACGACGCGGAATGCACCCAGACCGGTCGGGTCGCACAGCGCATCGGCCTCGACGATCCGGCTCCGGGCGCGGATGGCCGCAAGGTCGCCGGCACCGGCGCGTTCGTCCCAGATGCGACGGCCCTCGTCCACGAGTTCGTCGATGCCCCACCTGCGCAACCAGTCGGACTGGGTGTCGGTCACCGACGGTGCGGCGACCGCCGTGAGCTGATCCAGTGCGACCTCGACGGTGACGTCCTGACGACCCACGGCATCGAGCGGCCCGCCGCCGGATTCGTGGGAGGCGTACGTCCGCACCCACTCGCCCACCGGTCGCTCGGCGAGTTCCGCAGTGGCGTCGACGGCGTAGTCGATGACCAGCACCGAGCCGCGCTCGACCAGATCGACCGCCCGACGCAACCAGTCCGATGCGGCCGTCTGAATCGGGATCCGACCTCCGGGTGGCGGCTCGGGAACGAGCTCGTCGGCGAGCGCGGCAACGGCGGTGTCGGCCGGGACGAACAGTTCGACGAGTCCACCGTCGACGTCGGCGGCGACCCGCACCTCGTCCCAGTGGTCCGCCGCCCGCTCGAGCAACCGGAACGCCACGTTGTCGAGCAGTTCGTTCGCGATGACTGCGCCCACGACCGACTGGACGGGCAGGTCCGGCAGCGACACCACGAGCGGTCCGGCCACCGGCGGCGCGGCGGCGCCACCGACCTCGTCGTCATCAACCGTCGGGCCGAGCACCTCGAACGGCTGCGCCAGTGCGAGATGCTCCGCCTGCCGCGCTCGGAGCGCGGCCGAGCGCTCCACCATCACGTACCGCAGCGCGGGTGCGCATCGGGGCTCCGCGGCGAGCACGGCGAGTGCCAGCGCACCGCGGCCGGCCGCGGCCTCGACGACGACGAACTCGTCGGGACGGCCGACGCGCTCCCAGACGGCGTCGAGCCATCGGGCCACGACGGCGCCGAACAGCGGGCCCACCTCCGGGCTCGTGACGAAGTCGCCACCCGCTCGGCCCGCACCCCCACCGGAGCTGTAGAAGCCGTCGGGACCGTAGAGCGCGACGTCGATGAACTCGTCGAACCGGATCGAACCGAACCGGTGGATCCCCTCGGAGACGGTCAGCGCAGCGGGGCCGTCATCCGGTGCGTCAGCGTGCACCGAGTGCGAGCGGCCCGTACTCGGTCACGTTCGTGAGGAGCCCGGGCAGCACGCCGAACACCAGCGTGGCGATGAGCGCCAGCACCACCGCGGCGGTGAGTGCCGTCGGCACCCGGACCGGCGCGGTGTCGCCGTCCGGAGCATCGTCGAACCACATCGCGCGGGCGACCTTCAGGTAGTAGTAGGCGGCGATTGCGGTATTGACGGCCATGATGAGCGCCGTCACGAGACCGAGCGTGGTCTGCGCCTCGATCAGCACACTGAACACGCCGAACTTGGCGTACCAGCCGCCGAGCGGCGGGATGCCGATGAGCGAGGCGAGGAAGAGCGTCAACGCCACCGCCATGCCGGGCATGTAGCTGAACAGGCCGCCGAACGAGTCGATCTCGGCGGAACGCGTCTTGCGGGCGACGGCGATCACCACGGCGAACGCACCGAGGTTCATCGCCGCGTAGATCACCAGGTACACGACGACGGCCTGCCGGGATGCGATCGGCAGCTCGTCGGCGACGACGAAGGGGGCCAGCATGAAGCCTGCCTGGGCGATGCCCGAGTAGGCGAGCATGCGGACCACGTTGGTCTGGCGCAGCGCGATCAGGTTGCCGACCGTCATCGACAGCACGGCGAGCACGAAGAACACCGGC
Source organism: uncultured Actinomycetes bacterium (assembly GCA_903953195.1). Taxonomy (GTDB): domain Bacteria; phylum Actinomycetota; class Acidimicrobiia; order Acidimicrobiales; family Microtrichaceae; genus SXMI01. Next base: position 1,220 of record CAJBIS010000146.1, on the reverse strand, counting down.
TGGATGATGTCGCCCCGGACGATGAAGCAGAAGTAGACGATGTTGATCAGCGCCACGAAGCCGGCGGCCTTCGACGCAACGGCCAGGAACGCCGTCACCGGAGTGGGCGCGCCCTCGTAGGTGTCGGGTGCCCACGAGTGGAACGGGACCGCGGAGACCTTGAACGCGAACCCGATGAGGGTGAACAGGATCGCCAGCGTCACCACCGGCACGCCCTTGTCTCCGATCTCGGCCAAGCGGACAGCGATGTCCTCGAGCCGGGTCGAACCACCGACACCGAAGATCAACGACATGCCGTACAGCAGGACCGCCGAGGCGAACACGCCCATCAGGTAGTACTTCATGCCCGCTTCGTTCGAACCCGAGTCACCCTTGCGCCAGCCGGCGAGCATGTAGGCCGGGATCGACAGCAGTTCGAGGGCCACGAAGATGCCGATGAGGTCGCGGCTCGAGGCCATGACGACCATGCCGAGCACACTGCACGCCATGAGCGTGTAGTACTCGCTCTCCCAGTAGTCGCCCTCGGCCATGTAGTTCGTCGACAGGAGCACGATGACGTAGGCGGTCACGATGAACATCGCCTTGAGGATCAGCGCCATGGAGTCCACGACGTAGGAACCGCCGAACATGATGCGGACCCCGCCGTCGGCCGCGAGCGCGAGCAGGGGGATGAGCGCCAGCAGGAAGCCGATGTTGGCCACGGCCGGCATCAGCGCCCGGGCCCGCTCGAGCTTGATCGAGTCGAGCAGCAGCAGCACGACGAACAGCAGGCTCAGCACGATCTCCGGGCCGAGCGCGAGCGCGTCGAGGGTCGGTGCCTCGAAGGGCACGGGCAGGAGCTGCGCGAGCAACGACGTCACGGTGTCAGCCTCCGACCGCCCCGGCGATCAGCGAGACCGCAGGGTTGGTGACGTTGAAGATGAGGCCGGGCACGAAGCCGAGCACCACGATGAAGATGAGCAGCGGCGTCCAGGCGATCCACTCCGGCGTCTCGACGTCGTGGATGTTCGAGTCGTTCGCGAACTCCTCGGTCGGGGTGCCGAACGCGGTGCGCTGGTAGAGCCAGAGCAGGTAGCCGGCGGCCAGAACGGTGCCGACCGCAGCGATGATCATCAGGGTCCGGAACAGCGGCACACTCAGGCCGATCGCCGGGCTGTAGGCCGACAGGATCGCCGGGAACTCGCCCCAGAAACCGGCCAGACCGGGCAGACCGAGTGACG
>CAJBIS010000145.1 GCA_903953195.1 uncultured Actinomycetes bacterium | reverse complement strand
GAAGTGGCTGCTGCCCGTGATCGGCGCGGCGATCATCGCGCTCGTCGTCGCGAACAACGTCGGCAACGCTGTGTGGGCCGCGTGGGTGGTCGAGCGCCCGCTGTCACTGCTCGCACTGAACTCGACGAACAAGTACCTGCTGGCCACCTCGGTCGTCACCGACCTGTGGCCGTACCTGCTGATCGCCTGTCTGCGATTGATGGCCCCCGATCCGCTCTTCTACGCGATCGGCTACCTGTACGGTGACCGCGCGCTGCACTGGGCAGGCAACGTGTTCCCCGGCATCAAGCCGGTCATCGCCCAGGCCGAGGCCGACGAGGGTTCGTTCAAGATCCTGATGTCGGCACTGCTCGTGATCATGCCGAACAATCCGGTGTGTCTGATCGCCGGCGCGGTGCGTGTGCCGATCGCCCGGTTCATCACGCTCAGCGTCGTCGGCACCATCGGGCGCGTGCTGCTCATGCGCTGGATCGGCTACCTCTTCGAGGACCAGATCCAGAACCTGCTCGACGTGGTCGTGCAGTACCAGAAGTGGTTCCTGCTCGCCTCGATCGCCGGCGTGGCCATCTACGTGGGAATCCAGGCGACTCGTCGCCAGGGCCTCATCGGCGCCGTCGAGGAACTCGAGGACGAACTGGGCGACTGACCGAGCCGGCCCGCGCCGCACGTCCTCGGCGTGTCAGATGCCGAGGAGTGCGTCGAGGCCCACGGTCACACCCGGGTGGTCGGCCACCTGCTTGATGGCCAGCAGCACACCCGGCATGAAGCTGGTGCGGTCGATCGAGTCGTGGCGGATGGTGAGCGTCTGGCCGGTCGTGCCGAGCACGACCTCCTGGTGGGCCACCAGACCCTTGATGCGCAGCGAGTGCACGCGGATGCCCGCAGGGCCCTCACCACCCCGAGCGCCCTCGACGACCTCGGAGGTGGTCGGGTCCGGCGTCCAGTCCCCGGACGCCTCGGCCATCCGCTGCACCGTCAGCATGGCGGTGCCGGACGGCGCGTCGACCTTGTGCTCGTGGTGCAGTTCGATCACCTCGGCCGACTCGAAGTACGGGGCGGCGAGCGCGGCGAAGTGCATCATCAGCACCGCGCCGATCGCGAAGTTCGGGGCGATCACACAGTTGGAACCGGTGAACGCTGCGCCGAACCGGGCCAGGTCGTCATCGGTGAAGCCGGTGGTGCCGACGACGGCGTGGATGTCGTTGGCGGCGAGGAAGCCGAGCGTCTCGCAGCACGCGCTGCGCTCCGTGAAGTCGACCGCCACCTGGACGCCCGCAGCGACGAGTGCGTCGCCGTCGCGACCGACGCTGATGTCGCTGTCGACCCCGGTGACCGTCCGCAGGTCGAGGCCCGAGTAGTGCGGGTCGACGGCGGCCACGAGCTCGAGCTCGGGATCGGCCGCCACCGCATGGCAGACCGTCGACCCCATGCGGCCACCGGCACCGAACACACCGACTCGAATCGTCATGGGCTGGAGTGTAGGGCGCAGGCCCTCACGTCACTCCCCGGTCGGATCGCCGTCGGGCTGCTCGAACAGGTCACGGCGCGGCTCGTCGAGGTACACGGGCTCGCGGTCGCGGTCGAACGACCGGATCGCCTCGGGCAGGTTGTCGGTGAATCCCGCCATCAGCTGGTTGCGGTCCTCGAACTCGATGGCGGCGTCGAGGCTGGCGATCTCGAGCTCGGCCCACAGCGCCTGCTTCGTCGACTCCAACCCGAAGTGCGAGAACTTCGCCATCGCCGCTGCCATCGACCGGGCCTCGGCGAGCAGTTCGTCCGGCGCGACGACCCGTGACACGAGTCCGATCCGCAACGCCTCGGCGGCGTCGACCTTCCGACCCGTGAGCATGAGGTCGTTGGCGTTCGCCGAACCGATCAGCCGCGGCAGGATCCAGCCGGCACCCATCTCCGTCGACGTCAACCCGTTGACGATGCCGGTGGCGTTGAACACGGCGTCGTCCGAGGCGATCCGCAGGTCGCAGCCGAGCGCCAGACACATGCCGCCGCCGTACGCCGGGCCGTTCACCGCGGCGATCACCGGCTGCGGGATCGAACGGAGGCGTCGGGTCAGCTGCGAGTACACCCGCATCGAGCGGCTGGCGATCCGGTGGACCGACAGGCCGTCGATGTTGGGGATCACGCCGTAGTCCTTCAGATCGAGGCCCGAGCAGAACGCCCGTCCGAGCCCGGTCAGGATCACGACGCGCGCCGAGTTGTCGGCGCCGACCGCGGCCAGCACCTCGTCGAGCTCGATGGCCAGCTCGATCGACAGGGCGTTGAGGCGGTCCGGTCGGGCGAGTCGGACGATCCGCACGTCGTCGCCGACGTCGACGATCTCCACCACTCCTGCTGCCATGGTCACCACTCCCTCGGTCGCCCCGGGCGGGGCCGCACGGTGCCCGGCGGAGCCCGGGACGGCGGATGTCCCGGGCGGACCCGGGCGCGTCGTACCGTAGCGACCGTGGTCGCCGCACCGGAACCGAATCCGCCCGGACCGGACGGCGACGCGCCCGGGGGCTGGTTGGTGCAACTGAGCGGCACCGACCGCCCGGGGATCACCGCCGACCTGATGACGATGCTCGACGTGCTCGAGGTCGAGGTGCAGGACGTCGAGCAGGTGCTCGTGCGCGGATTCCTCACCCTCGCTGTCGCGATCAGCGATCCCCCGGCGGGGACGCAGGCGCTGCGCGACGTGCTCGACCGCATCGCCGCCGACCACGATCTGCGCATCGACCTCTCCCCCGTGCCCGCCGGCAGCGGTGCACGCCCGAGCGTCGATGCGGTCACGGTGCTCGGTCATGGATTCCAGACGCCGTTGTCACCCGCCGAGCTGGCAGCGATCGCCGGTGGGATCGTGGCGTCGGGCGGGAACGTCGACCGGGTGGTCCGGCTCGCCCGCTACCCCGTGTACGCGTACGAGTTCCGGGTGACGGGCGCGGACCCGCTCGCCCTCCGCCAGCACCTCGGCGCGGCCGCGAGCGCGCTCCGCCTCGACGTCGCCCTGCAGCCCGCCGGGCTCGAACGCCGGGCGAAGCGGCTGGTCGTGCTCGACGTGGACTCGACGCTGATCCAGGACGAGGTCATCGAACTGCTCGCCGACGAGGCCGGATGCCTGGACGAGGTGCGCGCCGTGACGGACCGGGCCATGGCCGGCGAGCTCGACTTCGAGGCCGCGCTGCGAGAACGGGTGCGCCGACTGCGGGGACTCGACCTCGACGCCCTCGACCGGGCCCGGTCCCGCGTCCGACTCACGCCGGGGGCCCGCACGTTCGTGCGGACGCTCAAGCGGCTCGGCTTCAGCGTGGGGATCGTGTCCGGCGGCTTCACGCACTTCACCGACCGGCTCGCGGAGGAACTCGACCTCGATCACGCCGAGGCGAACGTCCTCGAGGTGGTCGACGGACACCTGACCGGAGAGGTACTCGGCGCGGTCGTCGACCGGCGCCGCAAGGCCGAGCTGCTGCGGACGTTCGCCGACGCCGACGGCATCCCCGTGAACCAGACCGTCGCGGTCGGCGACGGGGCGAACGACCTCGACATGATCGCAGCGGCCGGCCTCGGCGTGGCCTTCAACGCCCGACCGGTCGTGCAACAGGCCGCCGACACCACGGTCAACGTGCCCTACCTCGACGCGATCCTGTTCGTCCTCGGCGTGACACGCGACGAGGTGGAACAGGCCGACGAACGCGATCCGACCTCAGTCGGCCACGACGACTGAGCGCACACCGGGATCGGCGAGCAGCACCGCCGCGAGCCGCGACACGTCCTCGGCGCGGACCTGTGCCAGCCGCTGCAGATGATCGGCGACGGGAGTGACCTGTCCGTGCAGCAGTTCCGATGCCGCGAGTCGACTCATCCGGGCACCGACGTCGTCGAGACCCATCACGGTCGCGCCGCGCAGTGAGCTGACCGCCTGGCTGACCTCGGCCTCACTGACGCCGCCGTCACGCAGTGCGCCGATGACGTCATCGACCGCTCCGCAGAGCGCGTCGAACCGGTCGGTCGAGGCCGAGCACTGCAGCGAGAGCACTCCGGCGTCGGAGTACAGACTCACCGCGGACGACACCGCGTAGGTCAGGCTGCGCTGCTCACGGACGTGCTGGAACAGTCGGCTCGACGGGCCACCGCCCAAAATGTGGTTGAGCACGGCCAGCACGTAGCGCTCATCGTCACGGGCCGAACACGTCCGCCACGCCCGCGCCAGGTGCGACACCTCGCCGGGCTGGGTCTCGGACACCTCGGGAACCACCGCGTCACTCGGCGCGGTCCGCTCCGGGCGCGTTCCCCCCGCCCACGCGCCGAAGGTCCGGTCGACCCGCGCCACGAGCGCATCGTGATCGATCCGGCCGGCGGCGGCGACCACGAGGTCGCCGGGCCGGTACCAGGCGTCGCGGAACGACGCGATCTCGTCGCGCCGCAGCTCGGCGATGCTCGTCTCGGTGCCGAGCACCTCCCGGCCCAGCGGGTGGCCGTCGAACGCAGCCTCGAACAGTCGCACGGCGGCGACGTCCTCGGGGTCGTCGAGGGCGACGGCGAGCTCCTCGAGGATCACCTGCCGTTCGGCGTCCACGTCCTCGGCACGCAGTGCGGCCTCGGTGACGACACCGAACAACACCTCGAGCGCGACATCGAGCTCACCCGCCGGCACCCGCGCGTGGAACACCGTGTGTTCGCTCGCGGTGTAGGCGTTGAGTTCGCCACCCACACGGTCCATGACCTGGGCGATCTCGAGCGCCGAGGTGTCCCCGGTGCCCTTGAACAACAGGTGCTCGAGGAAGTGCGAGACGCCCTGGACCTCGTCGGGTTCGTCACGCGACCCGACGCCGAGCCAGACCGACACGGCAGCCAGACTCGACGACTCGACGGTGTCGGTCAGGACGACCGCACCGTGGTCGCACACCTGCCGCCGAACGTGCTCGGTGGGTGGCGGAGCATCCGCCCCACCACCCACCGCGCTCAGATCCATGACTCGGGCACCGCTCGGTGCTCAGCGACGACGACGCTGGCCTCCGCGAGAGCGGCCACCGCCGTTCCCGCCGCCACCGCCACCGCCGCGGTTGCCACGCACCGGGGCCGGGCCGAGGTCGCCGAACTCGTCGCGGAGTTCGGAGTCGAAGGCCTCGCTGAACCGGGCCTCGTCACCGAGGTCATCGGAACCGCCCGAGCCGCCGGAACGACCGGACGGAGCCGAACCGGCACCGGCGTCGCCGGCATCCGATCCACCTGAGTCGCCACCGTCGCCACCGTCGGCGCCGACCGGGCGGAGCGAGATCTTCCCGTTGGGGTCGATGTCCTCGACGACCACGGTGATCGGGTCACCGAGCGCCACCACGTCCTCGACCCGGTCGATGCGCTTGCCGCCGCCGAGCTTCGAGATGTGGACCAGACCGTCACGGCCCGGGAGGATGTTGACGAACGCACCGAACTTGGTGATGTTCACGACACGACCCTCGTAGGTGGCGCCGACGTCCGCCGTGGGCGGATCGAGGATGAGCTTGATCTGACGCTCGGCCTCGGCCACGGCACCACGGTCGACCGCGGCGATCGACACGATGCCGACCAGACCGTCGTCGTCCACCGAGATGTTGGCGCCGGTCTCACCCTGGATCGAGTTGATGACCTTGCCCTTCGGTCCGATGACCTCACCGATCTTGTCGGCGGGGATCTCGAAGCTCATGATCTTCGGCGCCGTCTCCGACACGTCGTCACGCGGCTCGGCGATGGCCGAGGTCATCACGTCGAGGATCGCCAGACGGGCCTCCTTGGCCTGGTCGAGCGCCGCGGCGAGCACATCGGCGGGAATGCCGTCGATCTTCGTGTCGAGCTGCAGGGCCGTCACCGCGTCCGCGGTACCGGCGACCTTGAAGTCCATGTCGCCGTAGGCGTCCTCGGCCCCGAGGATGTCGGTGAGCGTGGCGTACTCGCCATCGGCGTACACCAGACCCATGGCGATGCCGGCGACGGGCGCCACGATCGGCACACCGGCGTCCATGAGCGACAGGCTCGACGAGCAGACCGACGCCATCGACGTCGAACCGTTCGAGGCCAGCACCTCGGACACCAGACGGATCGTGTACGGGAAGTCCTCGAGCGACGGGACGACCGGGAACAGCGCCCGCTCGGCGAGCGCACCGTGACCGATCTCACGACGCTTCGGACCCCGCATGAAGCCGGTCTCACCGGTCGAGAACGGCGGGAAGTTGTAGTGGTGCAGGTAGCGCTTCCGGGTGATCGGGTCGATGCCGTCGATCATCTGGTCCATCTTCGCCATGCCCAGGGTGCAGAAGTTCAGCACCTGGGTCTCACCGCGCTGGAACAGCCCGGTGCCGTGCGCCGTGGAGATGACCCCCACCTCGGCCGACAGCGGACGGATGTCGCGGAGGCCACGGCCGTCGATGCGCAGGCCCTCGGTGACGATCCGCTTGCGGACGGTCGACTTCGTCAGCGACCGGAACGCCGCGCCCACCTGCTTGGAGACGGCCGCCTTGGCGGCGTCCTCGGACGAACCGTCGGCAACGAGGCCGGCGATCAGATCGGCGGAGACGGCGTCGGCCACCTCGGACTTGAGGGCGGACTCGGCGGCGGTGCGCTCGGCCTTGTCGGCGATCTGCATGACGTCGCCGATCTTCGAGCCGGCGGCGGCCTTCACGGCGTCGCCGACGGCGTCCGAGTAGTCGAGCTGCGGCGTGTAGTCCATGGTGCCGATCGGGCCCTTGGCGGCCACGACCTTGTCGACGAGCTCACGCTGCAGCGCGATGGCGTCCTTGATCCAGCGCTTCGACTCCTCGAGCGCCGTGGCGAGCGCGGCCTCATCGACCTTCGGCGCGCCCTGCGCGTAGAAGGCGAACGAGTGCTCGGTGCCGCCGGCCTCGACCATCATCACGGCGACGTCGCCGCTGTCGAGCTGACGACCGGCGACGACGATCTCGAACGTCGACTCGTCGCTCTCCTCGTAGGTGGGATGCGGGATCCACTGCCCGTCCTGGCTGTACGCCAGACGGACGGCACCGATCGGGCCGTCGAACGGCACGTCGGAGATCATGAGCGCCGCCGAGGCGCCGTTGATCGCGAGCACGTCGTACGGGTTGGCCTGATCGGCGCCCATGACGGTGCCGACGATGTGCACCTCGTTGCGGAACCCGTCGGGGAACGACGGGCGCAGCGGGCGGTCGATGAGACGACAGGCGAGGATCGCCGACTCGGGCGCACGGCCCTCACGACGGAAGAACGAGCCGGGGATCTTGCCCGCGGCGTACATGCGCTCCTCGATGTCGACCGTCAGCGGGAAGAAGTCGATGCCGTCCCGGACGTGCTTGGCGGCGGTCGCCGCCACCAGCACCCGGGTCTCACCGAGTCCGGCGAGCACGGCGCCGCCGGCCTGACCGGCGAGCTTGCCGGTCTCGAGTGACATGAGCTTGGACTCGTCGCCACCAACAGGTGCAGCGACGCGAATGGGTTCGGCCATGGGGGCCCTCCTTGGTCGGCCCGCGCAGGGCCGGATCAGTGCGGCGGGCCAGTCCCCAGTGGTCGATCCCCGGCCGCGCCCACGACGAGGTGGGGGCCGGACACCGGCAACCGGTTACTGACCGATCAGCCGCGGTGTGTTGACGACACGCTAGCCCACATCGACCCCGAGGGGGCCAACCCCCGTGATCCGGGTGCAGGAGGGCGGTTCGTGGTGTGGCGGTCGAGCCCCGGCGGGAGCCGGGTCGACGTCAGCGACGCAGGCCGAGTTCGGCGATGAGCGAGCGGTAGCGCTCGACGTCGTTGTTCTTCAGGTAGTCGAGGAATCGACGACGCTTGCCCACCAGCATCAGCAGTCCGCGACGGCTGTGGTGGTCCTTCTTGTGCACCTTCAGGTGCTCCGTCAGGTGGTTGATCCGGTCCGTGAGGAGCGCGATCTGGACCTCGGGCGAACCCGTGTCCGACTCGTGCTGACGGAACTTCTCGATCGTGTCGCCCTTGGGCGGCAGGTTCGTGGGTTCACGGTTCGTCATGTTCGCTGCTCCTGTTCGAGCCGAGTCGTCTCGGCCCACGGGTATCGGACCCAGCTCCCTGGATCGTGCGTGCACGGGACCGGGAGCCCTCCGGCCCTCGCCGGAGCCGACACGGTAGCAGTGGGCGGCGCCGCCGCTCCAACGGTGCGGAACCCTCCGGGCCGGGCGGCGGTCAGGATCCGGGCTGTTCGACGGTCCAGCGGTACCGCGGCGAGCGATGTCGACCGACGACCTTGCGTCGGCTGTCCGCCGGGGCGAGCGACATGATCCGGGCGTCGGGTCGGTAGCAGACCCGTTCGATCGACTCGAGGTCCGGGGACCGCCGACGCAGACCCGCGGCGCGCATCGAACGCCGAATGGCCTCACCGAGTGGGCCGGCGAGCAGTTCCGCCACGATCGCCGGCAGCGTCTCCGGATCCCGCAGCAGCCACGAGTGACCGGCCCGCTCCACCGTGACGAGCGTGCCGTCCGTGCG
>CAJBIS010000144.1 GCA_903953195.1 uncultured Actinomycetes bacterium | reverse complement strand
GCGCCGATGTCGCCCGTCGGCGATCTGGTCGAGCCCACATGTGATCGTGACGGCCTGGCCGCGCTGCTCGTCGATGTGCTGGCGCGACTCGACCAGCTGTTCGACCAACCGATGCCGTACATGATGTGGATCCATCAGCGTCCGACCGACGGCGGCGACTGGCCCCACGCCCGCGTCCATCTGCACATCACCCCGCTGCTCCGGGCGCCGCACACGCAGCGGTACGTCGCCGCGGCGGAGCTCGGTGGTGGCATCTACTTCAATCCCGTCGACCCGGCGGACGCCGCGGCGGCGCTGCGCGCCACGGCAGGGGCCGACTGAGGTGTCCACGACCATCCGCGCCGTGGCACCCGGTCGGGTCAACCTGATCGGCGACCACACCGACTACATGGGCGGTCTCGTCCTGCCGATGGCCATCGATCTGCACACCACCGTCATCGGCGTGCGAGGCGGCGACCGGATCCGGCTGACCTCGGCCCAGGACGCAGAACCGCTCGACCTCGTCCTCCCTGTGGGGGATCCCGCACTGGTCACGCCGGCATGGGGCCGTTACGTCGCCGGCGTCGCCGCCGAGCTCGATGCCATCACGGTCGCCGAGGGTCGCAACGGTGTCGACGGCTTCACCGGGACCGTCAGCTCGACGGTTCCCCCGGGTAGCGGACTCTCGTCGAGTGCCGCGCTCGAACTCGCCGTCGCGCTCGCCCTCGGCATGGACGCCTCGGCCGTGGAGCTCGCCACCCGCTGTCAGCGGGCGGAGCTCGCGGCCACGGGCGTGCCGTGCGGGATCATGGACCAGCTGTGTTCCGCCGCCGGCGTCGCGGGCCACGCGTTGCTCATCGACTGCACGACGCTCGAGGTCACGCCGGTTCCCGATCCGACGGACCTGACGGTGTGGGTGATCGACTCGGGACAACCGCGCACGCTGGACGGCTCGGCGTACGCCGAGCGACGCGCCGAGTGCGAGGCCGCCGCCGCGCTGATCGGCCCCCTCCCGTCGGCCCCGGCCGAACACATCGAGTTGCTCGACGACGAGTTGCACCGCCGACGCGCCCGGCACGTGCGCAGCGAGTGCGACCGGGTGCGGGCGTTCGCCGCCGCGCTCGCCGCCGACGACGCGGAGCGTGCCGGCGAGTTGATGCTGGAGTCGCACGCGTCGCTGCGGGATGACTTCGAGGTCTCGACGCCGACCCTCGATGCACTCGTCGAGCGGCTCGCCGCACGACCGGGTGTCCTCGGCGCTCGGCTCACCGGTGCCGGGTTCGGCGGATCGGTGGTGGCACTGACCTCACCCGACGTCGACCTGACCGACGCCGGTGCAGGTGGTCGGCGGGTCGTCGCATCGGCAGGTGCGTTCGTCGAGGACGTGACCGACTCGCCGTGACCTCTGCGCCGGGCCGGCGTCGACGTCGTCGACGGCTAGAGCGACGGTGCGATCGGGGGCCCCGGGTCGGCCGGCCCGTCGTTGCCGAGCAGCGCGGCCTTCTGCTGCTCGAACTCCGTCGGCGTGAGATGCCCGGCGTCGCGGAGCTCGACGAGTTTCGCCAGTTCGTCGGCGACCGACAGCGGTGCGGCAGCGGCGACGGGTGCCGAGTGCTCGGCGGCGGTCGCAGCCGACTCCCCCATGCGCTCGTAGCGCCGGGACTCGTTGTCCTCCATCGCCTGGTAGAGCAGGTTCTGCACATCCATCGGGTGGCGCACGTCCTGGAACTTCTGGATGCCCAGCTCGCCGGCCGACTCGATGTGCAACGTCCCGGCACCGAACATCCGCTCGAACAGCCGCTGGTGGAAGAAGATCGTGTTGATGCGGTCGAGCGGGATCTCGATCCCCCGCTTGGAGACGATGCCCTCGCGGTAGATGCATCGCTCCGTCGTGATCACGAAGTTGGTCGAGTACCACCGGATCAGTCGCTGGCCCAGATGCAACAGGGCCAGCACGATCAGCGCAACGGCGACGTACATGATCAACGTGCCGAGCGTTCCGCTCGGCCGAACGCTCAACAACACCCCGCCGACGATGACCGCTCCGGTCACGTAGATGACGGAGCGCACCATCATGATCCACGACGGGTGCGTGTCGAGTCGGATCTGCTCGTTGCCGTACAGGAGTTTGGGGTCGTAGCCCATCGGCGCATGCTACCGACCGCCACCCCCATCAGGGGTGGGATGCCCGCACCGGCCACTGGTCCCGACGGGACTGTCGCCGGTCACTGGTACGGTCCGCCGCGTGGACCGGACGAACGATCCCGTGGGCGACGACCCGTCAGGCGACACCACCGATGACGGGTCGCGCGGAGCCACCGAGCGGTTGTTGAACGGGCTCAACGACGCGCAGCGTCACGCCGTGACGCTCGACGCGACCCATCTGCGCATCCTGGCCGGCGCCGGGTCCGGCAAGACCCGGGTGCTGACGCATCGCATCGCGTACCGCGCCGAGCAGTTCACGCTCGACCCGCAGCGCACACTCGCCGTCACCTTCACCCGCAAGGCGGCCGGCGAACTGCGCGACCGACTCGGACGCCTCCTCTCAGGGACGACCGCGCACGCCGGGACGTTCCACGCGATCGCCTACGCCCAGCTGCGTCAACGCTGGGAGGAGCGTGGCGTACGCGCCCCCGAGCTGCTCGAGCGGAAGCTCGGCTTCGTCGCCCGGCTGCTCCCCCGCAGTCCGCGCAACTCCACCCTCGCACTCGACGTGCTCGCCGAGCTCGAGTGGGCGTCGGCCCGTCGGATCTCCCCCGCCGACTACCCCACCGCGGCCGCCGCGGCCCGGCGCGAACCGCCCCTCGACGCGCAACGCATCGCGGAGATCCAGCAGGACTATGCCGACCGCAAGCTGAAGCAGCGCGTCGTCGACTTCGACGATCTGCTCCGTCTCGCCGCACGGGACCTGAGCGCCGATCCGGTGTACGCCGCCGCTCGACACTGGCGGTTCCGGCACCTGTTCGTCGACGAGTTCCAGGACGTCAACCCACTGCAGTTCCACCTGCTCACGTGCTGGCTGGGGCCCGACTCGGACCTGTGCATCGTGGGCGACCCGAACCAGGCGATCTATGCCTGGAATGGTGCGGACGCCGGCTACCTCGAGCACTTCGACCGCCACTACCCCGGCGCCGAGTCGGTCGCGCTCGAGGACAACTACCGATCGACGCCGCAGATCCTGACGGTCGCCAACGCCGTGCTGGCACAGGGACCGCGCCCGGTCATCACGCTGCGGCCGCATCGACCCGCCGGGCCGCTCCCCACCGTGACGGCGCACGCCGACGAGGTCGCCGAGGCCCGCGCCGTGACCCGTGCGGCGCGCGACGCTCACCGTCCCGGCGTGCCCTGGTCACAGCAGGCCGTGCTCGTGCGCACCAACGCGCAGACCGCCGCCATCGCCGAGGCCTTCACGAAGGCGGGCATCCCGCACCGCGTGCGTGGATCGGCGAACCTGCTCGAACTCCCCGAGGTCGTCGACGCCGTCAACCAGATCCGCCGGGCGTCGTCCCTCGAGGTCGCGTTGCGGGACCTCGACACCGAACTCCGGGACGCGCCGAGCCAGGGGACGTTGAGTGAGGAGCGGGCCGCGAACGTGGCCGAGATCCTCCGACTCGGCGGCGAGTTCCGGTCGCTCGAACCATCCGGCACCGTCAGTTCGTTCGTCGGTTGGCTCACCTCCACGCTGCGCAACGAGGACGTCGGCTCCGGCGATGCCGTCGATGTCGTCACCTTCCACGCCGCCAAGGGTCTCGAGTGGGCCGTCGTGCACGTGGCGGGTCTCGAGGCCGGCTACGTGCCGATCCACCACACCCAGGGCGATCAGGGCGCCGAGGACGAGGAGCGTCGCCTGCTCTACGTCGCGCTCACCCGGGCGCGCGAGCAACTCCACTGCACCTGGGCGGAACGGCGCACGTTCGGGTCGCGGACTGCGAAACGTTCACCGTCGCCGTGGCTCGGTGCCATCGAGTCGGTCGTGCACGTCGGCGGCGGCGAGCTCACGCGCCCCCAACAGGCGCGACGGGCGGCGACCGCACGGTCCTCGGTCCGCCAACGCGCCGCGCGGCGCGAGCTGAACGACGAGGACCAGGAGGTCTTCGAGCGGCTCCGGGCGTGGCGCAGCGCCCAGGCCAAGGCGGCTGACGTGCCCGCCTTCGTCATCTTCAACGATGCAACGTTGACCGCCGTCGCCAGCGCCCGCCCGTCGAGTCGAGCGGAGCTGCTCGGACTCCCGGGCATCGGGCCGGTCAAGGTCGAACGCTTCGGCGACGAACTGCTGGCGATCATCGCCGACGCCTGACCGTCAGGGCCGCGTCACTCGACGGGCGACTCGGGATCCCGGGCCTCGAGCAGCTCCCGGAAGCGGCCCGGGTCGAAGGCGATGAACAGCGCCTCGGCCTCGGCGAGCACGGTCGACTCGCCGGCGGCCCGCAGGCTGCCCCGGGCCCAGATCTTGCGGCCGTCGCGGCGGTCCAGCCACCCCTCGAGCTCGAGCGGCACGTGCAGCGGCGTCGGCCGTCGGTAGTCGATGCCCAGATGCGCGGTCATCCCCTGGGTCCCCGACATCGACTGGGTCGCGCCGAGCAGCTCGTCGAAGACTGCTGCGACGAACCCGCCGTGCACACACCCGGGCGGACCCTCGTAGGCGGATCCGAACGTGACCGTCCCCCGCACGCGATCACCGTCCTGGGCGAGCGTGACCGGCGGCGACAACGGGTTGGCGAGCCCGATCAACGGACTGTGATCGAAGAACGCGAAGAACTCGGCATCACGGCCGGCGTGCTCGGTGATCAGCTGCAGCGAGTCGGGCGGGGCCGCGCCCGTCGCCCCGGCACCGGAGCTCCCGTCCGGGTCGTCGGCGTCGGCGCCGACGTGGTCGAGGTGCTCACGCATCGCGGCACCGGCGTTCGCCGCCTCGGCGAACCCCTGGTAGGTGGCGCCGCGTGGCAGCGCGGCGACCGCGGCCGCGACCGCCTCGAGCTGGTCGGCGGCCGACGCAAGGTCCTCGGTGGTGGCGGTCGTCGAGACCAGGTGCTCGATGGTCGTGCGCATGGCGGCCGCCAGCCGGCGCATCTCCTGACGCCTCGGCGTGGGCTGGAGCCCGCTCATCCCGCGGATCCGGATGCTGACCGGTGGATCGTCGGAGGTCGGGTCACTCATGTCGCCGAGCCCTCACGCCGCGCCGCTGGCGGCATCCACGTCGAACCACGTCATGACCGGCGCATGGTCCGACGGTTTCGTGCCCTTGCGGGCGTTGCGGTCCACCAGGTCGGCAGTGGCGCGTGCCGCCATCGACCGGGTCGACAACAGGTAGTCGATCCGGATGCCACGCCGCTTGTGGAAGTCGCCGTTGCGGTAGTCCCAGAACGAGTAGATGCCTCCCTCCGGGTAGCGGTCACGCATCGTGTCGACCACGCCCCAGTCGACGACTCCGGCGAGCGCGGCGCGCTCGGCCGGGGTGACGTGGGTGCTGTGCTCGAACGCTGCCGGGCTCCACACATCGAGGT
Organism: uncultured Actinomycetes bacterium; assembly: GCA_903953195.1. Taxonomy (GTDB): domain Bacteria; phylum Actinomycetota; class Acidimicrobiia; order Acidimicrobiales; family Microtrichaceae; genus SXMI01. The sequence goes on along the minus strand of CAJBIS010000144.1, from coordinate 6,282 downwards.
CCGTCGGCGCGATGTTCCAGTCCCCCATGAGCACGAGCCGCTCGTCGGGCGAGTGGTGGGCGTCCAGATGGGCGCGCAGCCGACCGAGCCAGTCGAGCTTGTAACGGTAGTGGTCGTGGTCGACCTCACGGCCGTTCGGCACGTACAGCGACGCGACCCGGACGCCACCGCACGTCGCCCAGAGGGCCCGCGCGTCGGGGTCCGGCTCACGGCCGTCGTCGAACCCGGCGACGACGTCCTCGACGCCGACGAGGGACAGCACCGCGACGCCGTTCCACTGACCCTGGCCATGGTGGGCGGTGGCGTAGCCGCGCCGTTCGAACTCGAGCGCCGGGAACTGCGCATCGCTCATCTTCGTCTCCTGCAGACACAGGACGTCGGGCCGCACCTCGTCCAACCACTCCTCGACCCGCGGCATCCGGGCCTTCAGGGAGTTCACGTTCCACGTGGCGATCAGCACGAGGTCGAATCTACGTGACGGCCACGGTCGGCCCGCGCCGCGGCTCCAGCCGCGCGGTCCGCCACCGTTAGGATCGTCCCGTGAGCGAGCAGCATCCCCCCGCAGCGCCAGGCCAGGACCCCGCCATCCTCGAGCAGATGGGCCCCAACGCCTGGCTCGTCGAGGAGATGCACGAGGCCTTCCGCGCCGACCCCGAGTCGGTCAGCCCCAGCTGGCGGGACTTCTTCGCCGGCTACGACGGCAGCTCATCGGCGCCGGCCTCGTCCGCCCCGGCACCGGTCGCCACGACCTCGCCTGCGGCCCCGACGCCACCGACGACGCCATCGACGACGAACGGGACCACCGCAACGACCGCCACCACCGGACCGGCCGACGACACCGCGTCGGTCGGCGACGCCCCCGAGCCCATCCGCGGCGTCGGCAAGCGCATCGTCGAGAACATGGAGGCCAGCCTCGGTGTCCCGACGGCGACCTCGTTCCGTGAGGTGCCGGCGAAGCTGCTCGAGATCAACCGTTCGGTGATCAACGGGCACCTGGGGCGCACCCGCGGCACCAAGGTGAGCTTCACGCACATCATCGGCTACGCCATCGTGCGCACCGTCGCCGACCACGTCGGCGCGCTGAACAACACGTACACGACCTCGGAGGCCGGGGCACCCGAGATCGTCCGCAACAGCCATGTCGGTCTGGGCCTCGCGATCGACCTGCAGAAGCCCGATGGCAGCCGTGCGCTCGTGGTTCCCGTCATCAAGCACGCCGACACGATGAGCTTCGCCGAGTTCACCGGGGCGTACGACGAACTGGTGCGCAAGGCCAAGACGAACAAGCTCACCGTCGACGACTTCCAGGGCGCGACGATCACGCTGACGAACCCGGGGACGATCGGCACGGAGCGCTCCGTGCCACGACTGATGCCGGGCCAGGGCGCGATCATCGGGGTCGGTTCGCTCGACTACCCCACGGCTTTCGCCGGTGCCGACCCGCACACGATGGCCGACCTCGGCATGTCGAAGGTCATCACCATCTCGTCGACCTACGACCACCGGATCATCCAGGGCGCCGAGTCCGGGATGTTCCTCCGCACCGTCCACCAGATGCTGCTCGGCGAGCACCAGTTCTACGAGACGATCTTCCGTGACATCGGCGTGCCGTACGAGTCGGTCCGCTGGCGACAGGACCACCGCGACCGGGCCGGCGACGACACCGACTCGTCGCCACTCGCGAAGCAGATGCAGGTCTCGACCCTGATCAACATGTACCGGGTGCGCGGCCACCTCATCGCCAACCTGGACCCGCTGGCGGCGACCGTGCCCGAGATGCACGCCGAGCTCGACCCCGCGACGTACGGGCTCACGATCTGGGATCTCGACCGCGAGTTCCTCACCGGCAGTGACGTGGGCATCTACGCGCCGGTCGGCGGCGTCGCCCGGCAGACGCTCGGCGACCTCCTGCACACGCTGCGCGACGCGTACTGCCGGACGATCGGCATCGAGTACATGCACATCCAGGACCCCGAGGAGAAGCGGTGGATCCAGGAGCAGGTCGAGGGTGTCGACACGGGCGTGTCGTCCGATGACCAGCGCCACATCCTCTTCGCGCTCAACGCCGCCGAGGCGCTCGAGAAGTTCCTCGCCACCAAGTACCTCGGCCAGAAGCGGTTCGGCCTCGAGGGCGCCGAGTCACTCATCCCGATCCTCGACGCCATCCTCGAGGCGGCTGCCGACAACAACCTGGACTCGGCCGTCATGGGCATGCCGCATCGCGGGCGCCTCAACGTGCTCGCCAACATCGTCGGCAAGTCCTACGACCAACTGTTCCGCGAGTTCGAGGGCCACATCGATCCCGATTCGATTCAGGGTTCGGGCGACGTGAAGTACCACCTCGGGTCCGCCGGCACGTTCACCAGCCGCGACGGGAACGAACTCCCCGTGTCGCTCGCCGCGAACCCGTCGCACCTCGAGGCCGTCGACCCGGTGGTCGAGGGCATGGCCCGTGCCCGCATGGACTGCATCCCCCACGACCGGTCGCGCCGCTTCCCGGTCCTCGCGATCCTCATGCACGGCGACGCCGCATTCGCCGGACAGGGCGTCGTGGCCGAGACCCTGAACCTGGCGTTGATCAAGGGCTACCGCATCGGCGGAACGATCCACGTCATCGTCAACAACCAGCTGGGCTTCACGACGCCGCCCGAGTCGGCCCGCTCGTCGGAGTACCCGACCGACATCGCGAAGGCGGTGCAGGCACCGATCTTCCACGTCAACGGCGACGACCCCGAGGCCTGCGTCCGAGTGGCGCGACTGGCGTTCGCGTACCGGCAGCGGTTCCACAAGGACGTCGTGATCGACATGGTCTGCTACCGGCGACATGGTCACAACGAGGGTGACGACCCCAGCTACACCCAACCGTTGATGTACCGCACGATCGAGCAGCTCCGCAGTGTCCGCAAGCTCTACGTCGAGACGCTGGTGCGTCGCGGCGACATCACCATCGACGAGGCGGAGTCGGCACTGAGCGACTTCCACCAGCGCATGCAGGTGGCGCTCGACACGACGCGGCAGTCCGCACCCGACGAGCAGCCGGTCGCCGCGCCGCACCCGCCGAACGTCGGGGTGCTTCCCCACGTGTCGACCGGTGTCGCCGCCCCGGAACTCGAGCGGGTGTACTCGGCGCTCACGACCGTTCCCGAGGGGTTCACCATCCACCCCAAGCTGGCGAAGCAGTTCGAGACCCGAGACGCGATGCTGCGCGCCGGCGAGGTCGACTGGGCGCTGGCCGAGGCGTTCTCGTTCGGGAGCCTGCTCCTCGAGGGCACGTCGGTCCGGCTCGCCGGTCAGGACTCCCGGCGCGGCACCTTCTCCCAACGCCACTCGATGCTGTTCGACTACAACACCGGCGCCGAGTTCCTGCCGCTGTCGTTGCTCGCCGACCCGCCGCGCACCGAGTTGTGGATCTACGACTCGCTCCTGAGCGAGTACGCCGCGCTCGGCTTCGAGTACGGGTACTCGGTCACGAACCCCGACGCGCTCGTCATGTGGGAGGCGCAGTTCGGCGACTTCTCGAACGGTGCGCAGATCATCATCGACCAGTTCATCGTCGCCGCCGAGGACAAGTGGGATCAGCACTCCGCACTCGTGATGCTGCTACCGCACGGCTACGAGGGGCAGGGCCCCGAGCACTCCTCGGCGCGCATCGAGCGGTTCCTCACGCTCTGCGCCGAGGACAACATCCAGGTGTGCGCCCCCACCACCGCGGCGCAGTACTTCCACCTGCTGCGACGACAGATCCGTCGGACCGTCCGCAAGCCGCTCGTGTGCATCACACCGAAGTCCGGACTGCGCGACAAGCGGTGGCGCTCGCCGCTCGCCGAACTCACGCACGGCAGCTTCGAGGAGTTGATCGGCGACGCATCGCCGACGCTCGACCCCGCATCGGTTCGTCGACTGATCCTCGCGTCCGGCAAGGTCGGCGTCGAGGTCGCGTCACGACGCGATGAACTCAACGCTCCCGTCGCCGTCGCACGTGTCGAGCAGCTGTACCCGTGGCCGGCCTCGGCCGTCGCCGCGGAGCTCGAGCGCTTCCCCAACTGTTCCGAGATCGTCTGGCTGCAGGAGGAGCCCGAGAACATGGGCGCGTGGAACCAGATCAAGGGCGAGCTCTTCGGCCCGTACGAGGAGCGCTTCTCGGTGCGACGTGTCAGCCGCGCCGACGAGGCGAGCCCGGCGACCGGCAGCAACGCGATCCACCAGCAGGAGCAGGCGATGCTGCTGGACCGGGCCCTCAGCCTCGACTGAGCCGACCTGCTGCCGGCATCACAGGTCGATCCCCAGGAGGGCGCCCAGCTCATCCATGGCCGCATCCGGGTCGACGACCTTGATGGTGGCCATCCCCAGCTCCCGGGCCGGGCGCAGATTGACGCCCAGATCGTCCAGGAACACCGCCTCGTCAGCGGCGACGCCGATCTCGGCGAGGGCCAGCTCGTAGAAGCGCGGCTCGGGCTTGCGGCACCCCACCCGGGATGACTCCACGACGACGTCGACGGCCTCGGCGACGGCGGCGAAGGTTCCGGTCGCCGACCACTCATCGCTGCCGGTGAGGAAGTTGTTGGTCAGGATCGCGGTCGTGAACCGCGCCGCGCACGTCTGCACGGCGGACACGACGCGCGGACGGAGTTCACCGCGGAGGCACGCGAGCACCTCGGCCCCGTCGAGTTCGCCGCCGGCAGCGCGTGCCTCGGCCTCGAACAGCGCGATGAACTCGTCGACGCCGACGTCGTTGCGCTCGAGTCGCGCCCACGCGTTGTCGTGCACATCACGCGCATTGAGCGCGCGGATGAATCCGTCCGGAAGTCCGACACGCGCCTCGTACGACGCGAACGCGTCGAACGGACTCGACGTGATCACACCACCGAAGTCGAACAACACCGCGCGCCACACGGCCGCATCGTAGGCATGCACCGTTGCACTCGACGCGCGATCCGGTAACGTCATCCATGTCACACGTTGCGATGACGCAACGCTTCGCACGCACTGAGCGCGAGTCGCGCGTCGGTGCACGATGATTGCCAACGCGCGTGTGTCCAATCGTGCTCTACTTGTGGGTGACATGACCGAAGCTCATCTCGTCGTCGACGGGTCCAACATCGCGACCGAGGGCCGGACCGCTCCGTCGCTCGCTCAACTCAACGAAGCGGTCATCGCGTTCACGAAGGACCACACGTTCGACAACGTCGTCGTCGTCGTCGACGCGACGTTCCCGAATCGCATCGACCAGTCGGAACGCGACGAGTTCGAGGCCGCAGTGCTCGCCGGCGAGATCCTGACGCCGCCCGCAGGCGCCGTTGGACGAGGTGACGCCTTCGTCCTGCAGATTGCGAATCGCACCGACGCCACCATCCTCTCGAACGACTCGTTCCAGGAGTTCCACGGGACGTACGCGTGGCTGTTCGACGAGGACCGCCTGTTCGGCGGGAAGCCGGTACCCGGCGTCGGCTGGGTGTTCGTCGCCCGGGTGCCCGTCCGGGGTGCGGTGAGCCGCCGGGCGCAGCGGGACGCCGGCCGCAAGAAGCAGGCGGCTCCGACCCCGGCTCCAGCCGGCCGGAAGCGGAGCAGCAAGGCCGCCGCCTCGAGCGACGCTCCCGCGAAGCGATCCCGGAAGTCGAAGGCCGCTGCAGCCACGGCGGCACCGGCTGAGCGCGAGCCCACGAGCTCATCCCGCCGTCGTCCTCGTGCGGGCGGCGATCCGATCAACGCCCCGGCCGAGTTCCTCGCCTTCGTCACCGCCCATCAGCCCGGGGCCACGATCGAGGGCGAGGTGATCGAGTTCGCGTCGCACGGCGCGTACGTGAGCAGTGCCGGCGCGCGCTGCTACCTGGGGCTCAAGTCGATGAGCGACCCGCCACCCCGCAGTCCGCGCGACGTGCTGCAGATCGGCGAGGTCCGCTCCTTCATCGTGCAGGGATTCGATACGCCACGACGGGGTATCGACCTTGCACTGCCCGGCACCGACCACGTCGACGCCGGAACATCCACTCCACCCCGGTCCACGGCAACCAGCCGCGGTCCGGCCGGCGGAGGGAACCACCAACAACCAACCCTTTCAGGGGAACCCTCCGAGGAGGAAGCAGTGGCAGTCAAGAAGAAGGCACCGGCCAAGCGCAAGGCAGCAGCCAAGAAGAAGGCTCCCGCCAAGCGCAAGGCAGCAGCCAAGAAGAAGGCACCGGCCAAGCGCAAGGCAGCAGCCAAGAAGAAGGCTCCCGCCAAGCGCAAGGCAGCAGCCAAGAAGAAGGCTCCCGCCAAGCGCAAGGCAGCAGCCAAGAAGAAGGC